>CBFCZM010000090.1:0-8661 GCA_965602565.1 uncultured Anaerolineae bacterium | reverse complement strand
GCTTTGGGGATGCCGAAGTCTCGCGAACCTATACAGACAACCCTCAGGTGGACGGCATTGATCGGTCTCAGCTACAGCTGTGGCTCTCCCAGATGGGCACCTTTCGGTTCGATCCGGTGGCATCCTTCCAGCACATGGACGGCATCGTAGGGCTGTTGGGGCGTAAAATGTTGCACGGTGAGTTGTCTGCGCAGGATACCGAGGCGGAGGCTCGGTACTGCGAGCAGATCCTAACCGAACAGCAGGAGGATGGCAGTTGGGATGGTGCGGTGATGAAGACCGCGGCAAGGGTGATCCGACTTCTAGAGCTTGGGATGGTACCAGAGGATGCTGCTTTGTGCAGGGCCGTGTCCTGGTTGGTGGGCCTGCCGGAGCCCGAGGGATTGCCCGGATTGTTCATGTTCTCGCGTCAGCTGACCGAGCGCTTCAATCAGTGGAAGGTCAAGCCCGGGGCCAAAGGGCGCCCTCATAGGCGGGAGAGCAAGGGAGAGCGAGAGGGGTTCCAGAGCAGCGTGGACTTCACCATCAACTACGCCAATGACCCTTGCGAGCTGCGCTTGACCTGGACGTCATCGCTGGTGCTGGAGGCGCTCTTGCGCTGTGGGTTGGCCGATCACCGGCGGGTCCTGCGAGCCCTCAATACGGTCGCCAGCCTGAGCGGAAACGGGGGTTGGTGCGGGTGTGGGTATCTGGACGCCAAGTGGCAGGTAGCCGCATCTGATGATGCTGTGGACCTCAATCGCTTTCTGCTGCCCAGCAAGAACTCCGCACACCACGTGGATTGGTTTCCCGAGCCCCGCGATATCCTGTCTCCAACGTGTGATGGTGGATACGAGTCGTTGGTTGTTGGCGACCGGAGTTCTGTGCTCGTCAAGTCGTGGCACAACACGGGTCTCTGCTCAATGGTGATGTATCGGGCGCTATCGTGCCACCCAGCGTTCCCCGGGTCCCGTCTGGAAGCGTATGGTGCGTTGCGCCTCGCCTACCTCCAGAGTTCGGTCGGAACGTGGGGCCGGCAGGTGTTTCTGTCCTCGATGCTTGGCTTTCTGGGGCGCTCGACCCACCCCTTGGCGGCCTTTCTAGCGCTGCGGTCGGTTCCGCTTCTCATCCGAAGACAGGGAGAGGATGGGTTTTGGCAGGAGGAGCCAATCGATCGTAAGGGGCAGCGGTGGCCTGTACCTACTAGAGAGGAGAGCACGTTCATGATCCTGCGAGCACTCAGGGCGTTGGGCTTCCTCGATACACTGTTGCCTCGGGGCGTCTGAACGTAGGCGTATGGTGTAGTATTGGTCGAATGGAGGCGAACCATGAAGAAGCTGACACAAGAAGCGTTTGACAGGGCACGGGCCTTCATCTACGAGTCTGCTCGACCATTGGAGCGGGCGACCTTTGCTCACGAGTTCGAGGATGGTTCCGTCGGTGTAGTCTTCGAGGCGCTGGCATCCTTCCAGAATGCTGATGGCGGATTCGGCAACGCGATGGAGCCCGACTTTCGACTGCCCGATTCCTCGGTACTGGCGACGACCGTCGGGCTGCAGGTGTTGCGGGAGTATAACGCAGGTGCTGATCATCCACTGGTTCAAGGTGCGATTCGCTATCTGATGAGCACCTATGATGTCGAGAACGAAGTCTGGCCTATCATTCCTCCCACTGCCGACAGTGCGCCGCATGCGCCGTGGTGGGGATATAGCGATGACATCGCTGATAGATGGGGAAGCTTCCTTGCCAACCCACGCGCTGAGATTGTCGGCTATCTCCACGACTACGCAGAGCTTGTGCCGGATGCCCTGAAAAACCGGCTCACCGAGGCTATGTTGGCGCATATCGAGCGTCACGCCGACGGCATCCAGATGTTTGATCTGCACTGTTATGTTCGCCTTCTGGAGACCACGAAGTTGCCTCCAGCCGTCCGGACTTCGCTGATGGACAAGCTGGGTCCCGTGGTCGATCGGCTCGTGGCTACGGATGCTGCAGAATGGGACAAATAGGTTTTGGCGCCGTTGGAGATTGTTGACCGGCCCGAGTCACCCTTCGCAGGCCAGCTCGCGGATGCCGTCGCCAAGAACCTTGACTTCGCTATCTCCCGTCAGGCAGAGAATGGAGCCTGGGAGCCCAAATGGAGCTGGGGAGACAGTTTCCCCGGCGTATGGACTCAAGCTAAGCTGGACTGGTCCGGTGTCATCACGGCAAGGACGCTCAAGATCCTCAACCGCTTTGGGCGTCTGGAGAGCTAAGGCGGTGTCGATGAAGCTCTCTCTTGCGAATGTGCGTCGCCTTGCACTTGCGTGCCAAGGTCTTGATGGTGGTTGGGAGCTCCCTGAGGGCAAATCCGGTGCCCTGGAGGCGATCAACCGGTTGGGCTATGCTCAGATCGATACACTTCACGTCGTACAGCGCGCGCATCACCACGTGGTGTGGAACCGCTTCCCTGGCTATCGCCCCGAGATGCTCGATGAGCTGTTGGCCGAGGATCGCCAGGTCTTCGAGTGGTGGACCCACGCAGCTTCATACATCCCGATGGATGACTTCCGCTTCTTCGCGCCTCGCATGGGTGAGCGGGCGCTGAACCCTCGTCACAAGGCGTGGGTCGCGGAGAATCAGGATGTGCTCGATCACGTCGTGGCGCGCATTCGCCAGGAAGGGGCACTCGGTACATCAGAGTTCGAGACCCCGGAAGGGCATACGAGCAGTGCCTGGTGGAGCGGGTGGAAGCCGGCCAAGCGCGCGTTGGAGATCCTGTTCAACCAGGGCATCATGCTCGTAAGTGCCCGACGCAACTTCGAGCGGCTCTATGACCTGCGCGAGCGGATCGTGCCGGAGGAGGCCGATCGTCCGGAACCGGACCAGAAAGAGATGGACGACTACATCCTCCGGCGATCCCTCGGCAGTCTCGGGGCGCTCCCCGAGCGTGAGGTGCGGCTCTGGCACAGCACGCGCCCTAGCAAGACCGCGTTGCAGCTCGCTATGGATGCCGGGCTGATCACTCAAGTGGAGGTCGACGATGACGGGGATGAGCCCTGGTATGCGTGGACCGCAGCCTTGCCAGCCCTGGATGCTCCTGTGGAGGCGAGGTTGCACATTCTGTCGCCCTTCGACAACCTCATCATCCGCCGTCCGTTGATGGAGCGCCTCTATGGGTTCCATTACCGGATGGAGTGCTATGTGCCCAAGGCGAAGCGCAAGTACGGGTACTTCTCATTGCCTGTCTTGTGGGGGGATCGGTTCGTCGCGCGTGTCGATATCAAGGCCGATCGCGCGTCCCGGACGCTGATCCTGAGACACCTGTACTTCGAGCCTGAGTTTGCGGCCTATGACGAGCTCCTGGAGCCCTTGGCTAAAGAGCTCCACGCGTTTGCGGAGTTCAATGTGTGCGATGACTTCGCCGTTGAGAGGGTCACGCCGGACGTGGTTCTCGAACCCTTTGAGCGTTCACTGTCTGGCGTCTAGCGGCGCAATGGCTTCTTCATCTACTGCTCTCACTGTTGCTTCAGCATTACCTTTTCCAGGATCTGGATACGTCTGTTTCCGGCCTCGCAGACCTGGCTCGTCGCGGGTCTTTCTCTTGGTGCCTGTGTTGAGCTTCATACTTCCCATTTTGGCGGGCCAGCGCGGACGGGCTTGGTTCCCGCGTCTCTATGCACTTGTGACCGGCAGCCGTGGGGTGAGACCTTGAACACAGGCAGTGGTTGGTATTTCCCG
This sequence comes from uncultured Anaerolineae bacterium, assembly GCA_965602565.1. Classification (GTDB taxonomy): domain Bacteria; phylum Chloroflexota; class Anaerolineae; order B4-G1; family SLSP01; genus PWVB01. Next base: position 4,962 of record CBFCZM010000090.1, on the reverse strand, counting down.
CGATGACCATCCGCATCGAAGGGGCAGGCGAGCACAACCTCAGAGACGTCGATGTTGAGATCGGCGACGGGCTGACCGTGGTCACCGGCGTGTCCGGGTCGGGCAAGACGTCGCTGGTCTTTGACACGCTCTACCACGAAGCGCGGCGGCGTTTCCTGGAGATCTTCTCGCTGGGCGAGCGACTGGCGCCCGCCGACGTGCGCACCATCACCGGCTTGGGTCCAGCCGTGGCCGTGGGTCAGAACCTGCTCAACCGCAACCCCGGGTCCACGCTGGCGACGGCCTCCGGTCTGCATCCCTTCCTGCGTTTGCTCTATGCCAACTTCGGCGAGCGTGTCTGTGCGCGATGTGGCGCCGCGATCTCTGTCGCGACCGAAGACGAGATCGTCGAGCGCATTGTACTTCTGGCCACGCGAACATCCCTGACGCTCTTTGCCCCTTTGCTGCGGCAGGCGCGCGGAAGCCACCGCACGCTGGTTGCCGCGTTGACCGAAGCCTTTGGATCGGAATCACTGTGGATCGATGGTTGCCGCGTGGTTGACGGCGCCGCGATCGCTCTGGCGCCGGAGCTTCCCCACGATCTGGACGTTGAGGTCGCGTGGTTCCTGCCACTGCCCACCGGGCCGGATGAGGCGGGCCGCCACGCAGGTGACGTACGGCAGGCCGTGCAGCAGGTGTGGGCATTGGGGGCGAGTGCCGTCCTGGTGCGCCGGGATGGCCATCAGGATGCCGTGCTCTCACGAGCCGCCGTCTGTGCACGGTGCGGCACCTGGTTCGGCGAGCTCGCCCCGGTGCACTTCCACCAAAAGTGCGTGCACTGCGAGGACGCAGGATGTGACCGCTGTGGGGGGACCGGTCTCCACCCGGAGGCCGCTGCCGTGCGCTGGCAAGGCCTGCGCCTGCCGGACCTTCTGAGCCAGTCGGTGGCAGAGGTCGGGCAGTTGTTCGCCAACGCAGGGCTTCCGGCTGCTGCTGCACGCCTCGAAGAGGAGATTACGCGGCGGTTGGATGCCCTGGAGCGTGTCGGCCTGGGCTATGTCTCGTTGGATCGCTCATCACCCACGTTGTCCCGCGGCGAGTCACAGCGGGTCCGTCTGGCCGTAGCACTCACCAGTCGGCTGGAGGATATCCTCCATATCCTGGATGAGCCGACCATTGGGCAGCATCCGGCAGATGTGGCCCGGTTCCTGCCCGCATTTCGTGACTTACGGGGCCCGGTGATCTACGTGGAACACGATCGGACTGCCGCGGCGGCGGCGGATCACGCGCTGGATCTAGGGCCGGGCGCCGGACCTGCCGGCGGCCAGGTGACGTTCACCGGTTCGCCGGCGGCGCTGTGGCAGGCGGATACGCCGACCGGACGCTACTTCAGTTTGCGTGAGCGGGTGATGCTCCCTGAGACGCGCCCCGCGCCGGAGGAGTTCCTCACCGTGCGAGGCGCGCACCTGCGAAACCTACGGCACATTGACATCCCGCTGCCCCTTTCGCGGCTGACGGTCATCACTGGGGTCTCCGGGTCCGGCAAGAGCACGTTCGTGGAGGATGTGTTGGCGGCGTCGCTGAAGGATGGCCGCCCGCAGGGCTGCGTGGGCATTGACGGCTCGACTCTTAAGGCTGTGACGGTTGACCAGAGCCCGATCGGGCGCAATCCCCGCTCCAATCCGGCAACGTATACCAAACTCTCTGATGTGGTGCGCGATGCCTTTGCCGCGGCGACCGGGCTCTCTCCGTCGCACTTCTCCTTTAACCGTCCTGAGGGCGCGTGCCCGGCCTGCAACGGCATCGGTGCGGTTGAGGTCAAGATGCGCTATCTGCCCTCAACGTGGCTCCCCTGCGCCGCGTGCGACGGACAGCGCTTCAGCGACGAGGTGCTGGCTGCCACGGCGGCCTTTGGCGATGACGGACTCTCTATCGCCGATTTCTATAAGCTGACCATCGCTGAAGCCGCGCCGCTGCTCAGAGCGTGCGAGCATCTTTCGGCAAAACAGCGGCAGGCCGCCGTGCGCATCCTGCGAGCGCTGGAGGATATCGGACTCGGGTACCTGCAGCTGGGCCAACCCTCACCGACGCTCTCAGGGGGCGAGGCTCAACGGGTGAAGCTGGCCAGATACCTGGGCCGCGGGAAACTCACCAGCCGCATATTGATCCTGGATGAGCCCTCCACAGGCTTGCATCCTCAGGATGTCTCGGGATTGCTGAAGGTGTTGGATCGCCTTGTGAGAAACGGCGCGACCGTGGTTGTGGTGGAGCACAACACCGACATCATTCGGGCCGCCGATTGGATTGTGGATCTCGGACCGGGCGCAGGTCCTGACGGTGGCGACCTCATCTATGCCGGACCCCCTGACGGATTGTTGGAGTGTGGGGCCTCGATCACGGGGCGGGCGCTCCAGGATGAGGAGCTGATCCAGCCGCGTCAGGATGCGGCTGCGACCACGTCCGGCCACACGCCGGACTCTGCGATCAGGATCTTGGGCGCCACGGCGCACAATCTGCGAGACGTGGATGTCAGTTTCCCCAAGGCCCGCCTTACGGTGGTGACCGGCGTGTCAGGGTCGGGGAAATCCAGTTTGGTGGGTGACGTCCTGGAGTCGGAGGCACAGCGCCGTTTCCTGGAGACGCTCTCGATGTACGAGCGCCAAGGGACGCGGGAGGGGCCGGAGGCTCCGGCTAGAGATGTCTCGGGCCTGGGCGTGGCTGTGGCTGTGGGCGGTGGGAGGCGGGGGTGGTTTGGCCGCCGCAACACTGTCGGTACAGCGACCGAGATCTTGCACCATATGGCTGTGCTCTTCTCATGGCTGGGGGAGCGCGACTGTCCTGTCTGCGGCGCGCCGCTGCAGAGGCGGACTGCGGGGCGACAACTCGCGCGGAGCCGGCGCGCCGCGATGTGGCAGTGTCCCGCGTGCGAGGCCATGTTCCCCGTGGCCGCGCCGCGCCACTTCTCTCCGTCGGTCTACGCCGCAGTGTGCAAGACTTGCCATGGCGTGGGCACGCTGCGGAAGCCCAATCCTGACAAGCTGATGATCCATCCTGACAAGCCTATCTGCGGCGGGGCGATGTACTCTCCTGGGTTCTTCCCCAAGGGCTATCTCTGCAAGCCGATGAACGGCGGCTATGAGGTCGTGCAGGCGTTGGCCAAAGTCTACGGATTTGACCCTGCGACGACGCCGTGGGACGAGATGAGCCCCGAGGCGCAGCACGCTTTCTTGTTTGGGTACCCTGAGAAGCTGGAGGTCATTCACGAGAGCCGCAACGGCACGACAAGTACTCACCGCTGGCGTTACCCCGGCTTCTACGGGTGGGTGGGAGACTGGGACACGGGCGGCACCTATACCGATACCGAGCTATGCCCCGACTGCCAAGGGGCGCGGCTGCGCCCCGAATATGCCTCGGTGACGCTATCCGGTGAGGCTTTCCATACGGTGAGCGAGATGCCGCTGGCGCAGTTGGCCGAGGCTATGGCCGGCATCGATACCACGGCGGTATGGATCGGCCGTGGGGTGACCGCGGCGGCCGGAGTTGATGCGAGCCTTGAGACGGTGCGGAAGCGACTGCGCTTCCTGCTGCAGGTCGGCCTGGGATATCTCCACCTTAACCGAGATGCTGCAACACTCTCGACCGGCGAGGCCCAACGTGTCAAGCTAGCCGGTCTGCTGGGCAGCGGACTGACGTCATTGACGGTGCTGATGGACGAGCCGACGCGGGGCATGCATCCCTCGGAAGTCGACGCTCTCATTCAGGCGCTGCTTGAGCTGAGAGCAGAGGGCAACACCGTTGTCGTCGTGGAGCACGATCCCAGCGTGATGCGCGCAGCCGATTTCCTGGTCGATATGGGGCCAGGGCCAGGCGTTGCCGGCGGCGAGGTGGTGGCCGCGGGGCCACCGGACTCTGTGTTGCAGACGGACACGCTCACGGCGCGTTGGCTGACCGGACGGCGGAGGCCTGCCATTCCCGAGCGCCGTCGTGCTCCGCTGGAGTGGCTGACCATCCGCGGTGCCAGGGCCCACAACTTGTGCGGTGCGGACGTGCGCTTGCCGAGAGGGGTGTTGCTCGGCGTCTGCGGCGTTTCGGGTTCGGGCAAGAGCACCCTGATGATCGACACGCTGGGGCGTGTGCTGGCGCCCAAGAAGCAGACGACGTCTGTGGCTTTCGAACCGGTCGAGCCCGGCGACCACGATGCTATCGAGGGTGCACCGCGGCGCGCGCTGCTGGTGGACCAGGTCAAGGCTGGCGTGAGGAGCCCCGCCGGCTTCTTGGGCCTCACAAAGCTGCTGCACCGGATCTACGCTGAGACCGAGGATGCCCGAGTCCTGGGCCTGGATGCCAAGGCGCTGGGGCAGCGGTGCTCCGTGTGCGGCGGGCGAGGAACGACGACGCTGGATATGGGGTTCTTGCCCAGCGTGCACGTGACGTGTGAGACCTGCCGTGGGACGGGCTACCGTCCGGAGGCGTGGGACGTGCGGCTGCTGGGTGTGCCGCTGCCCGTGTGTTTTGGGAGGACGCTGGATGAGGTCCACGATCACCTCAGACCACACTTTGATGAGGTACCGGCACTGGCCCGCAAGCTTGACGCCGCGCGCGATGTCGGCCTCGGATATCTGGTGCTGCGGCAGCCGGGATATGCGCTCTCCGGGGGCGAGGCACAGCGGCTCAAGATTGCCAACGAACTCGCCCGCAGTGGGCGGAAAGCGTCATCTGGGGAGACTCTCTACATCCTCGATGAACCCACCGTGGGTCAGCACCTCGAGGACGTCGCGCGTCTGGGCCGTGTGTTGCACCGGTTGGTGGATGCGGGTAACTCCGTCGTTGTCGTGGAGCACCATACGCATCTGCTGGCGGCGTGCGACTGGCTGGTTGAGCTTGGTCCCGGCGGCGGCCCCGATGGCGGCCGCGTCATTGCGGAAGGCACACCCGAGGCGATCGCGGCAGCGGGGACGGAGACGGGGAGGTACATGAGAGAGG
>CBFCZM010000089.1:0-8871 GCA_965602565.1 uncultured Anaerolineae bacterium | reverse complement strand
CTGAGATCAAGCTGGTGGGGATGGTCTTCTATGGTGATCCGTTCAAGGATGTCCAGGGCTGGTCGGATGAGAACGAGATCGGACGCCTGTGGCAGCGTTTCAACAGCTACTGGGAGCGACACCGGGAGCTCTTCCAACACGTCGTTGGCCCTGATGTGGGATACGAGGTCCACATCGGTACCGAGGAGTATGAGGCAACCAAAGCGTACTATATCATGGTCGGGGCGGAGGTCTCCTCGCTCGAGGATCTTCCGCCGGTGACCTTTGGCAAGGTGATGCCTCGGGGTACGTACGCGGTCTTCACACTGAGAGGCAAGGAGATTGCCTCGAATTGGGGAGACGCCATCTACAAGGAGTGGCTGCCGGCCTCGGACTACGAAGAGGCATTTCCCTACACGATCGAGCGATACGATGCCCGATTCAAGGGCCCCGGTGATCCCGAGTCCGTATTGGAGATCCTGGTGCCGGTCAGACCGAAGACGGGCTGACGTGACGAATCGAAAGGAGGATGTTGGATGACAGGAAACGAACGGGTTGTGTTGGCAGGTGTGGACCGTTACCAGGTGATGGACGCGCTCTTTGAGGGTGTCCGCGTCATTTTGTCCTACCGCGGCGAACCGTGTTCCCCGGCCTATGTGCAGGGCATCTCCGGTGCGGCCTTCCGCATCGGCGGGATCTGCCCGTGCGCGCCGACGTGTACGGCTGCGATGGAGGTGCAGGACCTACCAGCGCTTTTCGGCTACGAGGTGACCTATATCCCCCTGTACGAGGAGGGTATCGACCTGGACGTCGAGGCCGGCAAGGCGGTTGAACGCGTGAAGGACGAGATCCGTGCCGGCCGCCCGGCGTTGCTCTGGCACGCTTTCACGTATGCTGAATGGGACGTGGTCGCCGGCTTCGATGATGCGACCGGGCAGTTGCTGGGACGTGGCTCCTACGCCGGTCTCGATGAGTATGCCACGGCAGACCAGATGCGCACGACGACGTGTCTTGATATCTGTCCCTGCATCGGTGCGATCTTGATCGGCGCAAAGACGGGGACGTTCGACGCGCGTGCGGCTGAGCTGGCTGCGTTGCGGGAGGCTGTGGCGCACGCACACGCGACGAAGGACCCTGCGTTGCTGGCGGGCGATGAGTGGGTCTTCCTGGACGGCCTTCAGTGCTACGATCGCTGGGTGGCTGATTTTGCGGCAGAGACGCCGAAGCTGCCTGATATGGGCGACCGCTACTGCTTTGGCGTCTATCGCAGCACACATCGCGCGGCGGGTGGATTCCTACAGGAGTTGGCCAAGACCTACCCGGCGGCTGCGCCAGTTCTGACAGACGCGGCAGAGCACTTCGTGACCGAGGCAGATCTGCTGAACCAATCTGCCGAGCTGCTCTTCCCCGGGTGGCAGCTGCCGCCGGAGGCAGACCCAGCCGCAAACGAGCAGGTGGCCGGGTGGCTCCAGGAGGCTCGGGATGCCTATGCCGCCGGCATCGGGGGGATCGAAGCGGCACTACGTACGATTGGGTAACGTGCTGTCGGATCGTCGTGTCACTTTCGGCGCGACGCGGCATGCTGTGGTTTGGCTGTAAGGATGCCTGCTAGGCGCCTCAGACCGGCGGATTGGTATCCGCCTCAAGCGCATAGTAGGTTGGGCCTTGTTCATCGGATATCGTACGTGCAGGAGGAATACAATGACACGGACCACGACTGATGCATTGCTCCAATCGTGGAAGCGCACGACCGGACTGTTGGCGGATACCATCCGTGGCTTCACGTCCGAGACCTGGACCAAAGGCTTCTCCGGGTTCCAGATGCCGGCGAAGGTGGCCTATCATACGATCGAGTGTATCGACTTCTACTTCAAACCCAAAGGGTCTGCCTTCACCTGGGGAAGCCGCTTCGGCAAGCCCTACTGGGAGCTCGCCGACGATGAACAGCCGTCTCAGGAGGATCTTCTGACGTGGTTGTCGGAGCTGGAGGTCAGGGTTGAGCAGCACCTCGCGGATGTTGCGGATGACACGCTGGGCGAGGAGTATGATCCGACGCTGGAGGCTGAGAACAACGCGGTTGAGTGGTATATCTATGCGCTACGCCATACTGTGCACCATCACGGGTCGTTGGTGGCGCTGGCAGACGTCCTCGGCACGCCGTCCGGCGATTGGAACAAGTGGGCTGCGGCGAAGTAGCCCGGTGCACTACGATTGAGGGGTAAGTAGAGGCAATCATGATCTCCGGGGATGCAACGGCATCTCCGGAGGTCGGTTCGGGGGGATGAAGATGGAGAAGACTATGTCGCGTGGACGTCCCACGGTAGGGGATTTCGTGCCGTACGAAATGGTACCGATTGGTTTCGAGGCGACCTACACCGGGGAGGCGGATCTGAGTGCCGTCGATACCTCTGATGGTCACCTCACCCACTTCGCCGATGATGACGGGAATGTGGCGATGCGCTACTCCCTCTGGGGCTTCGCCCACACCACCGAGGACAAGTGGGACGATGAGATCCGGGCCATCAACCGGATGCAGGGCGCGCTCGGACCGCTGGATGATGAGACACGGGCCATCCGGGCTCATATCGGCAGTCTGGTGGGGTGCGATAACGGGATACCGGTCACGATCGACGAGCTGCTGAATGCCATCGGGACTGGCAAGCTGCCATCCCCAGCGTTTCATAACGGATGCTGGCTCTGCCGCAACGGACGTACGACGCAGCCGCGCCAGGGCGAGAGCATGCGTGTGATTGAGGATGTCATCGGTGCATATCTTGATGGGCAGGATCAAGCGGACCTTGTCGCTCGCTATCCGTTTGCTCAAGGGTTCATCGAACGCGCCTGCAGTTGGTTGGGGCCTCCAGACGACCTGACAGAGATCCAGCGACTGATGCTGTCGAGGATGCTGCTGCCGTTCCAGTTCTTCGCAAAGCACAACGAGGACCGCGATGAGGTATTCCACGAATGCTTTGCTGAGGGCAAAGCCGGCAAGGCGCTGGATGCAGAGCTCTCCGCGCTTGCGGGACTTCCGCCGATCGTGCCGAACTATCGCAAGGAGTACAAGGCACATCTGGCGACTATCCAGGATGACGAAAAACGCAGCATCTATGTCGTGAGTTGCCATATTGCCGACTGTGTCTCTGAGCTCTCCGATTGCCACCATAGCACCTTTCGCCGCGTGGAGCGGTGGATCCACGGCATCGGCACACTCCAATGGGATATACCTACACGCCGGCCTCGCGTCGAGAGCACGCGTCTGGGCCGGCTGTTCTTCGGCTACGCATTGGGTCTCGATAGTTGGTTGCGAGAGATTCCGATGCACTTCCTGCTGCTGGACTTGGGCCATATCGATCTGGGCTTTGATCCCAGGAATGAGATCCTCCGCACCTACGCATATCTTGGTGATGCACATACCCCTGCGAAGCGCTGGCTGGCAGCCTGCCTCTGGCACCAGTGTGTGCTGGCACCCGGTGCCAGCCTCTATCGCTGGGGAAGGCGCCACAAAGAGCTGATGGCGCGAACGGCGTCAGCGGGAGTCAGCGTGCGCACGTGGATGGATGGACTCCTGTCGGAACCACGATAAGCTAGGGAGGGAACGCATCTAACCTGATCACGTCTTCTTGCGGAGAACAACTGTGCCGAGACTGGATGCTGCCTCGCGGGCTGCTGCGCCCGGAAACTTCGTCACCCTGCCCGGTGGCGTGACCCACTACGAATACTCAGATGCTGGGATCGGCGTCGAGGGTGACCGCCAGACGCCGGTTCTCCTCGTGCACGGCTTTTCCGTGCCCAGCTTTGTCTGGGAGCCCACCTTTGCCGGGCTGGCTCGGGCCGGCATCCCCGTGATACGCTATGACCTGTTCGGTCGTGGGTACTCGGACCGCCCACGCGTGACTTACAGCATCGACCTCTTTGAGCGTCAGTTAGCGGACCTGATCGAGGCGCTGGGTCTGCCAGGGCCGGTGGACATAGCCGGGCTATCGATGGGGGGCGCGGTCTCGATCGGCTTCGCCGATCGTCCTCCGGAGATGGTGCGCCGTTTGGCCCTCTTTGACCCGGCCGGTTTCCCGATGCCATCGCCGCCGGCGATGAAGCTGTTGGATGTGCCGGTGCTGGGTGAGATCGCGATGGCGACCGCGGGCAAGCGCATGATGATCTCCGGCCTGTCGCAGGACTTCCACGCCCCCGAGCAGCTCCCAGCGTTGGCGCGGCAGTACGTGGAGCAGATGCGGTATCCCGGTTTCCTGCGCGCGCTCCTGTCGACGATACGCCATGGCCCGATCCGGACGATGGCGGACGCCTATGTGCGGGTGGGCCGGCATCCGCGCCCGGTGCTGCTGGTGTGGGGAGAGAACGACAAGACGGTACCGTTCGCCATCAGCGGTCAGGTGCGTGCTGCTTTGCCGCGCGCCGAGTTTCACGCGATTGAAGGTGCGGGGCACGTCCCACATCTCGAGCAACCGGAACGGATCAACCGGATTCTGGTCGATTTCCTAACGAAGTGAGTACTTCGCGAAGTGAGTACCGCGCAAGAAAGGGGGTTGGTATGCAGGTTCTGTCGGTAAGGGTGGTGCGCCATACGCGCCATTTTGACAAGATGATGCGCTTCTACCGCGATGTGTTGGAGATGCGCTCCATCAGCAACTGGAAGCGTCCGGATAGTGTGGGGGCCTTGCTCTCGCCCGGCAAGGCGATGGGGAAGATGGTGATTGAGATTCTGGATCATAAGGGTCACGCAACCGGTCGCTCAAAGCCCGCCAACGTTGATCTTAGCCTTGAGGTGCGCGACGTAGCTGCCTGGCACGACCGGCTGCGCAAGCAGAGGATCGGCATTGTGGAAGAGCTGGCAGACAAGCCGTGGGGACATCGAGCGTTCACGGTTGCGGACCCCGACGGCATGCGCGTGACCATCTATCAAGCCATCTGAGGCCGCGCGACACTGTATTATCTGCCTGGACCAGGGCAACGGTTTGGCCGGATAGAGAGACTGGGCAACGATGAGATCCCTAGACGCGTTTCTGGATAACGTCACGCTGGGTTTGGTGTCACTGTTCGGCCCCCGGTCCGAGCATGTCGAACCGGTGATCTGGTCCGTGGACGGCCCGATCGACTTTGTGCGGGTGCGTGCCATCAGCGGTTCCATCGTGGTACGCAGCGGTGGCCAGGATGGCGTGATGGTCAGGGCGACCAAGACCGTTCGCGGGCCGACGGCGGCGTTGGCCAACCCTACGGCTTGGTTGCGCTTCGCTCGTAGGGTTGAGGCCCGGATGTCGCACGCAGGCAACAGCGTTCACATAGAGACGCTTTACCCGCGTCCTCCCCTGGGGTGTGCAGTCTTTGTCCGCTATGAGATCGCGCTGCCGTGGGCGGTGGATGCCGACCTGTACACAGAGAGCGGGGGCATACTTGTCTCTGGTGTCGAGGGTGCCGTCGAGGCGGAGACGCGCAGCGGCAACATTGATCTACTGGATACTTCGGGACCTGCCACAGTGCACACGGCCAGCGGTCGTATCCACGCGTCCGGTGTGGAGGGCGCCATCCAGGCGGAGAACGACCAAGGTCGGATCTTTGTAGAGGCTTGTAGTGGTCACATCCGTCTCCGGACGACGAGCGGAGATATTGAGATCACTGGCTGCGACGGGAATGTTGGAGCCCGCTGCTATCAGGGCAGCATTCGCCTCGATCGCGGTCGGGGCGGTGCCGAGCTCGAGACCGACGGTGGGGACATCCTCGCATATTTCGAGCGCCTGGAGGCGCCCGGCGTTTTCCTGACACGGACTGGCACGGTCGACGTGGCGGTCTCCGAGCTGCAGGGGTATCTTGAGGTCGAATCGCTGGATGGCTCGGCGCGTGTTCGTCTGCCTTCAGGTTGCTCGGGGACGCTCGATGCTAGCACCAACGATGGCACCGTTCTCTGTGATCTGCCGGTAGACGCTACTCAGAGGTCTCGGTCGCTCCTGATTGGGGAGCTGGGTGAGGGCCACGGACCGTTGGTCAAACTGAGGTCTTTCTCCGGAGACATCCACGTCCAGCAGCAGGACCCGGCGACCGCCGACGGTCGTACCGCCGCGGGTGGCACCGCTGACGGTCGTGCCGCGAACAGCGGCCCTGCGGACAGCGACTCGCCTGCGCATACGAAACACTAGCACGTCCACGCACACAGGAGTTGTTGATGCCTTACGAATGGCTGCTGTTTGACGCGGACGGTACCCTCTTTGACTACGAGGCCGCCGAGCGACAGGCGCTTGTGCGGACGTTTGAGCAGGCGCAGCTCCCGTACGGCCCCGATGTGCTTGCCTGTTACCAAGAGATCAACGCTCAACTGTGGCGGGATCTCGAGGGCGGCAAGACCACGGCAGAGCGGGTCAAGGTGGATCGATTTGCTCAGCTGCTGTCCGGGTTGTCCTTGGCGGCGTTCCCTGATGCCGCTGACTTCAGTGCTCGCTATCTGGTGAACCTGGGCGACTGTACGCACCTTATCCCGGACGCCGAGCTCGTCCTCCAACGGGCCGGCCTCCGGGCTCACCTTGCGCTGATCACCAATGGCCTCGCGACGGTCCAGCGTTCGCGGCTGGCCAAGTCGGGGATGGCGGACTGCTTTGAGGCGGTGATCATCTCTGAGGAGGTGGGGGTGGCCAAGCCTGATCCGCGGTACTTCGAGGTCGCGTTCGAGCAGATGGGGTATCCTCCGAAGGAACTGGCCCTGGTGATCGGAGATAGCCTGACGTCGGATATGCGTGGCGCGAATCTCTATGGGGTGGATGCCTGCTGGTTCAATCCGGACGGGCACCCACGTGAGCCCGGTGTCAAGGTGCGATACGAGATCCGCCGTCTGCGTGACCTGTTGGGTCTGATATCGGGAACGTGAGAGTGGAACAGCCGGATCCAGGGCCATTCATAGACGCATCACGAGGGAGGAAAGCTGGTGAGAGTCTCAAAGGAACTATCGTGTCAGGGTGCAGCTTGCTTTGGCCTGGAGTTGGAAACGCTGCACTTCTTGGGCGGCGAGGATGGGGACGTCTATGAGGGCGCGGATGCTGGCGGGGCCTTCATCTTCAAGTTGGTGCCTTCGGATGCTGACAATATTGGCAAGGCTGAGGCGAAACTCGACTTCGCGCGCTATCTGAGCGACAACGGCGTGCGCATAGCTCGACCGCTCCCGTCGCCTCAGGGCAAGCTGCTGGAGACTCTGACGTCGGGGGATGAAGCGGTGATTGCCAGTAAGATCACCAAGGCTCCGGGACACCATCCCACGGCGGCGAATCCGGGAGAATGGAACGCCTCACTCTTCCGGAAGTGGGGCCGCGTCATCGGTCAGATGCATGCGCTGACCAAGCACTACGCCGGCGGGCAGGCCATCGGGCAATGGGAGGACGAGGTCGGCGCTATGACCGAGTGGTGCGGCGATCCCGAGATCAAGCCCCACTGGCAGCGCATGCGGGAGCACTTGGGGACGCTGCCTCGGGATGCAGACAGCTACGGGCTGATCCACAATGACCTCCATCACTTCAATTTCATGCTCCACGATGGCGAGATCACGGTCTTCGACTTCGACGTGTGCGGACATCACTGGTTTGTGACGGATATCGGGATTGCTGTCTTTCATGCGCTGTGGCCAATCCCGTTCCACCAACTGGAGCGCCGTGAGGCATCTGCCGCCGAGTTCCTCACCAGCTTCATGGATGGCTATGAGACCGAGAATCATCTGGATGCAGCCTGGCTGCAGGAGCTCCCGACCTTTCTCAAGTACCGGCAGTTGCTGCTCTTCACAGTCTTCACCGGTAGCTGGGGCGGGCCCGATGGTTCGTCGTATCAGCGTCGATGGCTTCAGGATACGCGCCGGCTGATGGCGGACGATGTGCCTGTTGTGTCCCTGGATAGGTTCCTTGGCGGCGATGATGGGCGAAGTTGAGCGACACCGCGCAGACCTTGATCCGCTGCTGATCGGCTTTCTTGCCACAGAGGATAGCCAGTTGATCTGCGAGTACCTTGAACAGGACAGCAATCTGCCGGGCAGACGGGCGAATCCTGAACTCGCGAGAGCCTTCGGTGATGCTGTGGCTGATGCGGCAAGCGCCAATCCCGGCTCAGTGTGGTCTTTGTGCAGCCGCCTCACAGGCATTTCGGCGAGTGAAGCCGGTGTTGATCAGCCGGCCTCGTTTCTGCCTTTCTGTGGTGCTGGTGCCATTGGTGCGATTGGCGCGGTCCGCTCAGACTACACCGAGTGATCACTCGGGCACCTGCGATCACTGGCCCGGGACCCTCGCTGGCGCATCCGCGAGGCTGTGTGCTCTGGACTTTCGCGTTTGCTACAGACTTGGTCTGATTCGGCTCTCGAAACACTGGAGCTCTGGGTAGCAGGAGGTGACCTGCTGGAGATGGGAGCTGCAGCAGCGGCTGTGGCAGACCCGCCCCTGCTGCAGGATACGGAGATCGCGCTACGAGGGTTGGCGCTCCAACAGAGCATCCTGGATCACGTGATGCACACGCCGCTTGAGGCCCGCAGATCGGAGCCTTTCAAGATACTGAGAGAAGGACTGGGCTTCACGCTCAGTGTGGTCGTGTGCGCGGTGCCAGAGGCCGGTTTCTCCTTGCTCCGATCGATGGTCGAGGTTGATGACCGTGACGTTCTGTGGATTCTCCGTCAGAATCTCAACAAGAAGCGGCTGTCCAGGCTTGCTCCAGCCGAGGTCGAGGCCCTAAGTCGACGTCTTGTGAGGGTCCCCAGGAATCGGTGTCATGAGGCCGCGTTGGGCAGTGTCCAGGTTGTGGCGTGCAGGTTCAACATGACGACGGCGTGGAAACGGGCCACCCCGGATGCCTCAAGTGCCGCTGCACGCGACCAGAACCTTGGTGCATCCTTGCCTCGGGAGGCCCTGGACCGGCATTGAC
>CBFCZM010000088.1:0-8879 GCA_965602565.1 uncultured Anaerolineae bacterium | reverse complement strand
GGCTGGAGACAATCACCGGCGAATCCCCGGTACTGCTGCTGGACGAGGTCCTGGCCGAGTTGGACCGTGCACGTCGCAGCTATCTGCTCGAACTGCTCAACGGCGTGGAACAGACAGTCCTGGCCACCACCGACGCAGAGATGTTCCCTCAAAGCTTCCGGGATCGCGTCACCACCTACGAGGTAGCTGAAGGGATTATCACGCCTGCATAGTAGTCCGCCAGCGGAGCAGCAGCCCGCTATTCTCTATCACCAGAACGCCGGCCCAGGCGGGGCGGGGTTTCCGCGGTCCTCTCCACACTGATGTGGTCCGACACCACACCGCTACTATCCTACGTGACCGGACCAGAGACCTGCTTCTTGTCGCGATAGACGATACGCCCACGCGCCAAGTCATACTGAGAGAGGAGATCCGCACGCATATGATCGCCAAGCAAGGTCCGGATGTGAAATCCCCTCATCTTGCCCTATAGGTGGGCCAGCATCTCGTGCCCCAGGTCCGGCGCGACACGGGATTGTGTGCTCGGAAGGACCCCGACAACTGTGCCCTCGACGGTGATCTCTTCCTCTTTCTCAGCACGTACTAGGGCTGTTCAGGTCCCTAGCTCTCCGACTCCGTGTCATCTACGTCGGTATCGACAACCTCGTCGGCGACCTCCGGCTCGGCCTCAACTGTCTCCTCGGTCTCTTCCACTGAGGGTTCAGCCTCGGGCGCTTCTTCGGTCTCGGCGCCGTCATCGGGTTCATCAGCCTGGTCAGCCTCAGGAACCACCGCAACAGCGGCTTTCTCTTCTTCGACCTCCGGCTCGGCCTCAGCTGTCTCCTCGGTCTCTTCAACTGAGGGCTCAGCCGCGGACGCTTCTTCGGTCTCGACATCGTCATCGGATTCATCAGGCTGGTCGACCTCAGGAACCACCGCGACAGCGGCTTCCTCTTCATCGACCTCCGGCTCGGCCTCAGCTGTCTCCTCAGTCTCTTCCACTGAGGGCTTCGGCTCGGCCGCTTCCTCGGTTTCGACATCGTCACCAGACTCGGCAGCCTCGTCAGCTTCAGGAACTGCCGCGACGGCGGCTTCCTCCTCGGCGACCTCCTCTTCGACGACCTCGGGCTCGGCCTCAGCAGGGGCTTCGGCCTCAGCCGCTTCTTCGATCCCGACATCGTCACCAGACTCGGCAGCCTCGTCAGCTTCAGGAACTGCCGCGACAGCGGCTTCCTCTTCGACGACCTCGGGCTCGGCCTCAGCAGGGGCTTCGGCCTCAGCGGCTTCTTCGGTCCCGACATCATCACCAGACTCGTCAGCTTCAGGAACTGCCGCGACAGCGGCTTCCTCTTCGACGACCTCCGGCTCGGCCTCAGCAGGGGCTTCGGCCTCAGCGGCCTCTTCGGTGCCGACATCATCACCAGACTCGTCAGCCTCAGGAACCACCGCGACAGCGGCTTCCTCTTCGGCGACCTCCGGCTCGGCCTCAGCAGGGGCTTCGGCCTCAGCGACCT
The DNA here is from genome assembly GCA_965602565.1 of uncultured Anaerolineae bacterium. GTDB lineage: Bacteria > Chloroflexota > Anaerolineae > B4-G1 > SLSP01 > PWVB01. The sequence continues at coordinate 7,386 of CBFCZM010000088.1, read as the reverse complement.
CCTCCGCGGCGGCAGCTTCAAGAGCTGCTGCGGCAGCGGCAGCCCTAGCCTTCTCAGCGGCCCTCTCAGCGGCCCTCTCAGCGGCCTTCTCGGCGGCCTTCTCAGCTCTAAGAGCAGCAGCAGCAGCGGCAGCCTCAGCGGCGGCGGCCTCCTCGGCCTCTTTCTCCAGCTGGATGATGGCCCACTCTTCCCACTCCTCGGGGCGAACCTGGCGGACACTGAGTCCGATCCGGCGGCGGTCCGATTCAATACGGATCACCTTAACCAGGACCTTCTCGCGGCTGGTCAGTTCGTCGCGCTGAGCAACGTCGCGCAACTCCGAATTGTGCAGCAAACCTTCCACACCAGGCTCTAGCTCGACGAAGACGCCGAAGTCCACAACCTGCGTCACCTGACCCTGCACAAGTTCGCTGATCTGGTAGCGAACCGTCACGCTTTCCCAAGGATCAGGCGTCAACGCCTTGATGCTCAAAGCGATTCGCTGACGCTCGCGATCAACACTCAGAACCTTAACCTTGACGCGCTGACCGGTCCGATAGACCTCACCGGGATTCTCGATGCGGCCCCACGAGAGTTCAGAAATATGGACGAGACCGTCCATACCGCCGAGGTTCACAAACAGACCGAAATCGGTGATCTGGCTGATGCGTCCACGACGCACCTGATCCGGTTCCAGCGCCGCAAGGAGATTCTTGCGGCGCTCAACCCGCCATTCTTTCGCTGCTGCGCGCTGTGACAGGATCAAGCGACGGCGCCGACGATTGACCTCGATCACCTTCAGCATGATCTCCTCATCAACCATCGCCTGCAGGCGGCGCTGCCGCTCTGCCGGCTGACGAATGCGGTTGAATCCGATCAACTGTGACATCGGCACGAAGCCCCGGAGGCGACCGAAGGCAACGGTCAGTCCGCCACGGTTCGATCCGGTCACCGCGGACTCGTAGACTTCCTGGCTTTCCAGCAGCTTCTCCGCAGTCAGCCAATCTTCCTGTAACAGTGCCTGGGAGAGCGAGAGTTCTACATTGCCATCGGCATTCTGGAACCGCGTGACCACAACGGCGACAGTATCACCGATGTTGAACTCCCGGCCCTTGATATCCTTGATATCCTCAAGCGGAACAAAACCGTCGCGCTTGGCACCGACGTCAACAACAAATCCGTCCTTACGGCAGTCGAGGATCGTCCCCTCACGCAACTCGCCGCGCTTCAGCGCGCTTCCGGAGAGTGACTCCTCCAGTTGATCTTCCCAAGAGATCTCGTCCATTGAGACCGGCTCTTCGTCCTCAGCCGCACCGTCCGCGGCAGCGGCCTCTGGGGGCGCCACGTCAGCGACGCGCTCGTCAACCACGACCTCTTCGACAACAGCCGCATCATCCACGGCAGCGGCCTCGGGAGGTTCCGCGTCGGCCACGCTCTCGTCAGCCACGACCTCTTCGACAACAGCCTGGTCCGCGGCAGCGGCCTCGGGAGGTCCCGCGTCGCCGACGCTCTCGTCAGCCACGACCTCTTCGACGACAGCCGCACCGTCCGCGGCATCGGTCTCTGAGGACTCCGCGGCCGCTTCAGCAACCGCGTCAGCGGCGATCTCTGCCTCGGGACTCCCTATTGGGGTTTCAATTGACTCGGATTGTGTAGAGGTATGGTTCAGTTCTTCCACGGCCAACTCCTATTCCACCTAGTATTGCGTGCACGCCTGTCGCGCGCAACTTTGGCGGGCTTGGTAAGCTAAGGGTATTGTATCATACCCACCCGCAAAGTCAAACTTTAAGGAGCAGTCTGTGCGAGCCACCTGGGGAGCACAGCAGCACGACTCACCTAACCTGCAGCGACCAGGGACTCGCTGCCGTCGACCGGTATCACCGCACCCGAGATCCACGTCAGCCGGGGGTCCGCCAGCACCACCAAAGTCTGTGCCACATCCTCCGAACGCGTTAAGCGTCCGGCGGGATGATGCGCCAGGACCTGCTCATAGATCGCCTCACTTCCGGGAATAGCACGGAATGCCGGCGTATCCGTAACACCCGGCATCAAGCAGTTGACCGCGATGCCCCGGGGGGCTAACTCGACGGCCAACTGCCGTGTATGCGCCTCAAGAGCAGCCTTGGCGGCAGAGACCGGGCCGTAGTGTGACGATACGCGCTGCGATCCCAGGCTGCTCATTGCGTAGACGCGGCTACCTCGTCCCAATAGGCCTGCCCGCACCAGATCCTGAGTCCAGTAGACGAGACTGTGCGCCATCACATTAAGCGTCATCTCCATCTGACTCTGGTTGACAGCGCTTTCCAGATCATCCGAGATAAACGGGCGCAGGCTGCCGAACGCCAGCGTATGGATTACAATGTGCACCACGTCGGCAGACCCCTGGCTGGCCTCGCTCGCCTGGTCCAGAACCTCACGCATTGATCTCACAACACGTTCGCGGCGTCGCGCATCGGCGGCATTCGTGTTGAAGAACACGGCACGTCGTCCGACGGCCTCTGCGATGACGGCCTCCGCGCGCTCCAGCGTGCGTCGAGGGTCCAGGTGGACACCAAAGATGTTCATGCCAGCTCGCGACAGTGCCCGCGCCGTGGCGGCGCCGAAGCCACTCGACGCCCCAAGCACGAGCGCCCACCGCCCATAGAGCATCGTCCCCGGTTCCATGCTGTGCCACCTCCTCAAACGAGAATCGGTCAAGCCTTGGGCCGCGATAGCTACGCCGCGGACCGGCCCACCGTGCAGTTATGCATCAGACGTCGAAATCCGAGCCGCTGTAGAGATCGCTGCCGGGGGAGCCTGAGCCGCCAAATCCACCGGGTCCACCGGCGCCCCCCTCCCCCAGGAGATCAGGCATATCGCGCTCGATGGCCTCAGGATCCTGCCCCGCCTCCAGGCGATCCACGACTTCTTCAAACTCCGGGCCGAGGTCGCCGGCCTCGTCACCAATCTCACTCATCATTCTGCGCATGAAGCGCCCCATACTCTTGGGATCGTTCTCATCGAAGTCGCCCCAAGCGCTGGGATCAGCCATATCATCCAGTCGGCTCTCCTCAGACCTAACCACGCGCACTCTGGAAATCAGACGACTGACTTCCTTGCTTCCGCAGCGCTTACAGAGGATCTTGTCCTCGTTGACGTCTGAAAACGAACGCCAAAACACCGAGAAACGGCGCCTGCACTCCCCGCAGCGGTACTCATATACCGGCATTTCCCTCTCCTATTTCAATTGTGGTATAGTAGGCGGGCTCAATAGGCAAGCAGCGAAGACGGCAATGTTGAGCGCCTCGCCAACCTGAAGTTGCGTTCGAAACTCTGGTGCGCACTCATTATACTTTATCCGCCAGCTGGGACTAGGAGCAAGAGCATGAGCCACGATGTCGTGTTCGACCCTTACCATCCGCAGGTTACACCTCTGTTGGTCGTGATCTCCGGACCGTCTGGGGTGGGCAAGGACAGCCTAGTGGACCGCATCAAAGCGCGGGGAGCGCAATTCCACTTCGTGGTGACGGCGACCTCCCGTCCCCCGAGACCCGGCGAACGCCACGGTGTTGACTACTTCTTCGTCTCTCCGGAGGAGTTCACCAAGATGATTGATAGCGATGAGCTGTTGGAGTATGCCGTGGTCTATGGGCAACACAAAGGCGTTCCAAAGCGACAGATTCGCGAAGCTCTTGCCAGCGGCAAAGACGTCGTCATGCGTCTCGATGTGCAGGGTGCGACCACGATAAAGTCGCTGATCCCCGAAGCCGTACTGATTTTCCTCAGCGCAGCTTCGGAGGAAGAGCTTATCGAACGCTTGAGGAAGCGCAGGACTGAGTCAGGCACGCAGCTCCAACGCCGTATCGACAGAGCGCGCCAAGAGATGAAACGCCTCGAGGAATTCGACTACGTCATAACCAACGAGCAATGCCAACTCGACCTTGCCGCGGATCAGGTTCTGAGCATCATCGACGCAGAGCACCACCGGGTCCATCCGCGCCAGGCAGACCTGAAGTGAGCGAGCCAGCGACGCCTGTACCCCTTGCACTTCCCAGACATCCTCCCAGGAGGCTGAAGCTGCCGCAGTTCCCATCTCGAGCAACCTACCTGCTGATCGCTATCAATGCGGTCGTATTCTTGCTCGACACTCTCACTGGCAGCCTGATCACGGTCTACGGGGCCCTTGTGCCAATCTTGGTCACCGGCTATGGTCAGTGGTGGCGGCTGATCGCTGCAGGCTTCCTGCACGCCGATCTCATCCACATCATGATGAACCTCTACGCATTCTACGGACTGGGTCGGCTTATGGAGCGCTTCTTCGGACTCAAGCGCTTCCTGGCTATCTACGGCCTGTCACTGTCGGGGTGCAGTATCCTGGTCACACTCTTCTCGGATGCAGAGACGCCCACGGTGGGCGCTTCCGGCGCCATTATGGGTGTTCTCGGCGCACTGCTCATCTACTTCTGGAAGTATCGGAATCTGCTCGTGGGCGCCCAGGGGTTCCTGGGACAGCTCGGCAGAATGGCCCTGATCAATATCGGCATCGGCCTACTGCCCGGCATCAGTTGGTGGGGACATCTCGGCGGGTTCTTGGCGGGAGCCGGAGCCGGTGCAGTGCTGCTGCCTAAGTACGCGCATCCGGATTGGGCAGCCGAGTACCTGGAACTCCAGGAACTCAGCGGAGGGGCTCGCCTCGGCGCTGCCACGGTCGCTGCAGCCGAGCTGGGGCTGTTGGCGCTGGCGTTCTGGTGGCGCAGCTAGGGCGGCGCGACCAGATAGAATCGTCACCCAAGCAACAGAGGTAAGTGCAACTATGGCTGGGCCTTTGGATCTTCGTGTGGGCGACATCGTAGAACTCCGCAAAAACCATCCATGCGGTGGCAACACATGGCGTATCCTGCGTGTTGGACTTGATGTCGGCATCGAGTGCATGACCTGCCAGCGCTATGTGTTGGTGGTCCGACGCCGGTTTGAGAGCAGGATCCGGCGCTTTGTGCAACGAGGTAACGCCCCATCCGAGACCGACTAGGATCATCTGGATCTGACAACCTCCGACTGGCTTCGAGGTCGCGACGCCCACCCAGAACCAGACGATCACATCGCCAGGTTGGCCATTAGGGAGATAGTTATATGACGTGGAAGCATCAATTGAGATTGAGAGCTGACACCGCCCCCAGACCCAAGCGATTCCTCTTTCTCTTTTCGGATACTGGTGGAGGCCATAGAGCGTCCTCGCAGGCCGTCAAGGACGAGATTGAGCGACTCTACGGTTCCGCCGCAGTCGTAGAGATGGTGGACATCTTCGCGGAAATGGAGCGTTGGCCGTTCGATCGGTTCCCGGCCTGGTATCCTACCTGCGTTGGCCTCAACGGTATACCTTGGGGAGTAGGCTTCCACCTGTCCGACGGTGTCCATCTGGTGAGGACGATGTCGAAGCTGGTATGGCCCTATGCCCGCAATCCACTCTGTGACCTACTGCGCCAGCATCCGGCCGATGTGATTGTCTCTTTCCATCCGATCCCCAACTACGCACTCTCTCTTGGGCTGCGTCGTATGGGGTGGGAAATCCCGCTAGGCATTGTGGCCTTGGATCTTGTCACCGTTCACGCCGGGTGGTTTGTGCCCGGTGCGGACACCTATCTGGTACCAACGCACGCAGCTAAAGCCAGAGCAATGCGCTGGAGTATCACAGAAAGCCGCATCCACGTCACCGGCATGCCCACCCGACGCCGTTTCCTAACCTCGATGAGCCTATCGAAGAGCCAGGCGCGCGCCCAGTTGAACCTGCCCCAGGTCCGACCTGTGGTCCTTGTCGCCGGCGGCGGCGAGGGCATGGGACCGTTGGGGCAGGTGGTGCGATTGCTAGCACGCCGGCGCCCCGAGGCTCACATTGCCGTTATCACCGGCCGCAACCGAGCCCTCTATCAGGAACTCTCACACAGCGATTACCCAATTCCCGTTCAGATCGAGGGATTCGTCGGCAATATGGAGGTCTGGATGCGCGCGGCGGACATTCTCGTCACTAAAGCCGGCCCCAACTCACTCGCGGAAGCCTTCCTGGCAGGCCTTCCCCTCGTGCTCTACACCGCTCTGCCAGGACAAGAAGAGGGGAATGTCGGCCACGTTGTCGGCAACGGTGCCGGGATCTGGGCGCCGTTGCCCCGGATGGCAGCGCGCGCCGTGCTGCGATTACTGAACGATCCAGCAAAGCGCACGGCAATGGCCCAGAGGTCACAGGCCCTGGCGCGTCCCTTTGCCACCGAGCAAATCGCCCGCGAGATCTGGCAGCTGGCACAACCACCGCGACAGACCAACATTAGCACGCCCATCGGGTGCTATCCACCATTCGTGGCACCCACCGATCGCGCAGAGGGCTAGCTCTAGCGCGCACCTAAGGTATAATCTTTGGTAACCATTTTCTCATATGGATACCTACCTACAACGGTTCTTTCGCTACCTGAAGTCTGAACGGGGATATTCACCCAACACGCTGGCAGCGTATAGGCGAGATCTCGCGCAGTTCAAGACGTTTGTTGAGGGCACCTGCACAGGCCATCTCGATACACTCGATCCCGAGGAGCTGGATGACTTCGTCATCTCGCTTAAGAACCGGGGATACAAGACATCGACTGTAGCCCGCAAGGTGGCCGCAACCCGCGCGTTTCTCAGATTCCTCTATGCTGAGGGCGTTCTGGAGCCGGATCTGCTGGACTGGCTTCGCCAGCCGAAGATCGAGAAGCGGCTACCAAAAACGCTTTCGCGGGATCAGGTAGTGCGGCTGATCCAGGCCGCTTCACTGGAGGAAACGGCGCTAGCATTACGTGACCGCGCTCTTCTGGAGATTCTCTACGCAACCGGGATGCGCGCCAGTGAGATTATCCGCATTCGCGTCAGCGATGTGGACGCTGAGATAGGCACCCTACGCTGTTTCGGCAAGGGCAGCAAAGAGCGCGCGATCCCGCTCTACGCTGAAGCGATTCATCAGCTGCAGCGGTACCTGGCAGAGGGTCGCCCGTTCCTGCTGCGAGATCCTGCCGAGCGCACGCTCTTTCTGAACTACCTCGGGGGGCCGCTGTCACGTCAAGGGCTCTGGTTCCTGGTCAAGCACTATGCCGAAGCCGCCGGCATCGCGTCTGGGGTGACCCCGCACACGCTGCGCCATACGTTTGCGACGCATCTGCTAGAAGGCGGCGCCGAGTTGCGCGAGGTCCAGCAGCTCCTGGGGCACGCAAGTATCACAACGACCCAGATCTACACCGAAGTCTCCAGTCGCCGCCGCCGCGACGCGTATGATCGGGCCCACCCACGCGCCCGATTCGCAGGTGGCAACGAGGGGACATCGGTCGGTGTAGACGAAGCCTGTTCTGATCAGGGCGAGCACGAGGGAGGTTAACCATGGGCGAGTTTTTCACAATGGACGAACTGAAC
>CBFCZM010000087.1:0-8917 GCA_965602565.1 uncultured Anaerolineae bacterium | reverse complement strand
GCAGGTGTCGCGATGGCGACATCCTCGATGTTCCAGATCGTGCCATACGCAGAGGCATCGGGTTTGATGCCCACCACGTCGGGCCGGGTCGCGAACCAGAAGGGTCGCCACGCCACGAAGATGCTGGGGAGCATCTCGTTGAGCAGGTCCTGCGCTATCTGCAGGGCCTCACCCTGTTGCACAGGATCCATGGCGGCGAGGGCGCGCTCGCACGCCGCATCGTAGGATTCTGAGGCGAACCCGCTGAAGTTCTCGCCGGTCCAGTTGTTGCCGGTGCCGGGCACGCGGTTGCTGAACCACGTCCCGCAGACTTCGGGAATGGCAGACTGCCAGCCGATGAGGGCGAGCTCGAACTGCCGCCCGAAGAGCGGGCTGGTCTCCCCGGGCGTGTACAGCTGTCGCACATCGGCTGGCTGGAGGTTGATATCGATGCCACAGGCCTCCAGATCGGAGGCCACGTGGGCGGCGACCACGAAGTATTGGGATGCGAAGTGCAGCGCCATGCTCAGCGGATCGCCATCGGCGAAGCCCGTGACGTCGTGGGCTTCACGAATGGAGTCCTGATCCTCGTCACGCCAGCCTGTCGCGTCGAGCAACTTGGCGGCCGTTGTCGGGTCATAGGCCGGCTGGCTCGTCCTGGCGTAGGCGGGATGGTTGGGTGGAATGTAGCCCGTAGCCGCGGCAATGGCTTCGGATGGGAGCGATTCTGTGAGCTGTTTGCGGTTGAGGCAGGCGGAGATGGCCTTGCGCACCGCCAGCTCCTCTGCCGGTGAGGCCCCTGGCGTATCGCCCGGCGTGCCGCCCGGTGTACCGGCAGGGCCCAGGTTGACGTCGATCCGCAGCACCGTGGGGGCCGCATCGGCCCAGACGACGGCCTCACCCGCCGCGCCCAGCTGTTCCCACTGATCCCACGAGGTCAGCAGGATCGGGTCGGGAAGGATGACGTCACAGGTGCCGTTCGCCAACAAAGCATCCCACTGATTCGGAGACTGCTGCGGGAACCTGACCCTAATCTGCTCTAGCGCCGGCTGTGTGCCGGCGTAGTTTTTGTTGGGCACAAGGCGCACCTCGCGCATGGATTCCCATGCCACAATCTTGAATGGCCCGGTCGCCGGTGGGGTGCGGTCCTCCAGGACATCGGCAAGTCCGTGGCCCTGCCAACGATGCGCCGGCTGCAGGGGAAAGAGAAAACCGGCGCAGTCCGCGTCCTGGTAGCCGGGAATGCCCTCCCAGCGAAGTGTGTGCTCATCGACGGCCACAAAGCGTGCGGTCCGCTCCGCCAGGGCACGCCAGCGCCCCTGGGCTTCGGGGGCCTGGGCCAGGTGATAGCCGAGCACGGCGTCTTTGGCCGTGATGGTGACACCATCCGACCAAAGCAGCTCCGACTTGAGCGTGAATGTCACGATCATCTTCGGGAGCTCGATAGGGTCGGCCTCGCTGTACTGGCGTACGAGCCCCAGAGCGTCGGCGTAGCGCGTGCCATTGGTCACCTTGACGGTGCGGGTGGTCACATCGCCCGTCCCCAACGCCGGCACACGCTCAACCAGCCGGGGTTCCCATTCGTAGCCCACCCGTTCCACCGGTTCTTCATAGAAGAGCGCCAACAGATCGCTGCCGGACTGCGAGGGCAGGAATGGACTGGCGGCCCGTGGTTCGGTGGTACATAGGATGAGTTGCTGCCGCACGGTCCCTACCGGCGGCTGCGGCGCAGGCGCCGGTGGTTGTGCGGTAGGGTGTGGCATCGTCGGCGTCGCGGTGGGTGGGGCCGGCGTTGTGCAGCCGGCAAGATAGGCTGCCAGGAGAGCCATGCAGAGACTTGCCGGCAGGCCCATGAGCCTCTTGTACTGCCGCGGATCTGCCTGTTCCTTGCGACTTGGCATAGTTACTCCAGTTGGCGGCGGCAGCGCCGGGGGCTATCTGCGGCGGCTGAGGTAGAGCAGCAGTAGGGTGGTCAGTCCGCCCAGAAGAAGCAATGCGCCCAGCTTGTAGAGGCGTGATGACAGGACAAGCGCCAGTGTCCCGGCGACAGCGCAGAAGCCCCAATAGACAAAGACAATGGTCCGGGTGGACAGCCCTGCATCAAGCAGTCGGAAGTGCAGATGGCGGCGATCCCCGTGGAAGGGGCTGACGCCGCTCCGCCAACGGTCCAGGATTGTCCAGGCTACGTCCACGATGGGGATGCCCATGACCAAGAGCACCGTTGCCACGCGTCCCCCGGCCATCAGGCCCAGAGCCCCCAGGACATAGCCCAGGAAGAAGGCACCATTGCTGCCAAGGTAGTGGCGCGCCGGGGGTGCATTGTAGAAAAGGAACCCAATGGACGCGCCGAGCAGAGCCAGGGCCTGGGGAACGACGCTGTATTGGCCGCTGCGGTACATGTGGATGCTGAGGATCAGGGCCAGGATCGCCGACACTCCTGCGGCAAGCCCGTCCAGGCCGTCCAGCCAATTGACGGTGACGGTCATGCCCGTCATCCAGAAGAGCGTCAGCGGGACGTAGATGAGAGCGGGGAGGATGACGAGTTGGTTGGTAAGCGGATTGTTGAAACGCTCCAGGATGATCAGGCTGGCTGTGGCCACGATGGCGGCGATGAGGTAACCCACGTACTCCGCGCCTGCCGGGAGTTCTCGACTGTCGTCGATCAGCCCGAAGATGCCCATCAGGAGGCCGCCGACGGCCAAGCCCCAGAAGCGTCGTGTCTCATTGGGATCGGCCGTGGGGATGGCGAAGATGCGAGACAGGGCCAGTGCGCCGAAGAAACCCACGATCAGCCCAAGCCCGCCCAGGCGAGAGATGACACCGGTGTGTTGGCGCCGGCCACCGGGCCTGGCCACAACGTTCATCCGGAGCCCAAGCCTACCCAGAAGCGGCGTCATAGTCAGTGAGATCATGACGCCCGCAATCAATACCAACGCATACTCAAGCGCGTAGGTCAAGTGCGTGCCGTTTCCACTATGCGTGCCCGGTCAGGCAGTTCCGAATTGGCGATCTCCGGCGTCACCCAGGCCGGGGACAATATAGGCGTGCTCGTTGAGGTGATCGTCGAGTGCGGCCAGGTGAATGTCGACGTCGGGGTGTGCGCTGGTCAGCGCCTCGACCCCTTCCGGCGCACCGATTACTCCCAGGAACTTGATTCTGTTGGCACCCCATTCCTTGAGGATGTCGACAGTCTTGATCGCCGATCCCCCGGTTGCCAGCATGGGATCGAGGATCAGGCAGACTGAGACCGTGGGGTGAATCGGCAGGCGGTTGTAGTAGGAGACCGGGCGCAAGGTGCGCTCGTCCCGGAAGAGGCCGATGTGCCAGACCTCGGCGGATGGGATCATCTCCCATATACCTTCCACCATACCGAGTCCCGAGCGCAGGATGGGGATAAGGCCGACGGGCTCGGCCAGTTTGTAGCCACCGGTGGTCGTCAGAGGTGTTTCGATTTCCCTCGGCTTGACCTCAAGATCCCTCAGGGCTTCATAGGTGAGCAACAACGTGATCTCGCGGATCAACTCACGGAATTTCTTGGGTTCTGTATTCTTGTCCCGAAGAAGCGTCAATTTGTGCTTCACCAACGGGTGGTCCGAAATGTGCACTTCTGCCATACTTCTCCCTTGCATGGGTGTTTACGAGCTAGCGTCGCGGGCTTGACCCAGTTTCTTGGCAGCCTTCACTCACCGCCCGTTGCCAACATCCCCCTGAAATGCTTGCTGCATTCTACTTTCAGCTGCCTGATAGTCAACGTGGGGACATCCAGGTGAGGACCAACTCATCCAGTGTGCCATTGGATTCCAGCATCGTGAGCGTCTCTTCCAGCGCCTCCAGGAGCTGGGTGTCCTCGCGTCTGACGGCGATGGCATAGGGTTCATCGGTGAGCGATGGTGTCAGGATGGTCGCGCTCAGGTTGCTGCCGACCGCGAGCTGCGCACTCACGTGGTCGATGATAATCGCGTCGACGGTTTCCGTCTGGAGCAAGGCGGTGATCGTGGTCGGGTCATCGACGGCGATGACCGTGGGGGAGGGGACGAGTTTCTTCTCCAGCTGCAGGAGCTCCATATGGCCGGCTGTGCCGAAGACGCAGGCGACGGGTCTGCCCGCAAGATCCTCGGGGGCCGAGATAGGACTACCCTCACCCACGAGGATCACCTCCCCGGCGTTGAAATAGGGACGACCGAACGCAAAGCCTGCGGTCCTGCCAGGGTCGGGGTAGAGGGCCGAGATGATGACGTCGGCACGACCGACCGTCAGAGCGTCATATAGTGCATCGTAGCCCGTGGTCACAAAGTGCGTGTCAACGCCCAGGCTTGCGGCCAATGCCCTGGCGAGATCCGCATCATAGCCCACGATCTGTCCTGCGCTGTCCACAGACTCAAAGGGGGGGAAGGACGGATCAACCGCGACGCGCAGCATCCCGGAGGACTGGACGCGGTTGAGGGCATCGTTCTGCTGTCCACACGCGGTTGCGCCTGCGAGAACAAGGGTTAGTATCACCGCCAGAGTGGCGCTGACAGCTGGGGTCGTGTGCCGGAATGTGCGAACGCGGGGAGGTGAGAACACCGCCCCGCATTCTCTGTGCGCTAGATGCTGTGGTTCGGGCTTAGCTCTGCCCCAGATCTCGCTTGACTTCTTCATGGGAACCCAGTTCGACAACGATGCTGCCGGTCTCAAGCGCTCGCCTGATCTCTCGTTCCAGCATATCGCCCATCATCAGCAAGTTGAGAATCTCAGCGTCAACTTCGGGGTTATTCGCGGGGCGAAGTTGCCAGGCTGTTTCCAGTGCTTTGTTCATCTCCTGGAGATGCAGCAGCATATCGAGCATAACTTCCTCGGTAGATGATGCCCGCTCGCGCAGCATGACCAGGGGTCCGCTCAGCAGACCGCGCGACTGCAGCTCGGCTTGTACCACCGGGTTGAACAACTCCGAATCGGCCAACCCCTCGTAGACCTCAAACCGTTCGTCTTCAGATAGCAGCTGCTCAAGGAGCTCCAATGTCATCCAGGCCATCATTCCTTCATGGGTTAGCTGCTCGTGAAGGTCTTCGAGCGGTACAAGGACGTGCTCAGACTCATTCAGAAGCTGTGATATGTGGTCTGTAATGGGATCGTTCATTCTCGCCTCCAGATCGTAGGTTGGTCCGGTGAAGAGGATCGCGACTTCTGCGGGGCGTAGCCAACAGTGTTCTAGGCGTTGGGCGCCCGCCGGCGAAGCCGGACCGGGCCAATCTCACGATGACCCCTCTCGTCTCTCACGTAGTTTCTTGATAAACTCTGCAATGCGTTGCTCGTAGCCGTTTTCTTTGGGTTGATACCACCCCCCGGATACGCCGTCCGGCAGGTAACGCTGGTCCACCCAGCCACCTTTATGGTTATGGGGGTACTTATAGGCGGGCCCTCTGACTCGCTCTTCGTTGAGAAGTGTGTTCGGGTCCCGAATCTGGGTAGGCGGCGGGCGATAGCCCTCTGTCTCGATATGCTCGCGCGCCTGCCAGTAGGCGCCCGTGGTGTTCGATTTGGGCGCGGTGGCGAGATAGAGGGCCGCCTCTGCCAAGTGATACTGCCCTTCGGGCATGCCGACCCACTCATATGCCTGGGCACAGGCCTGAACCACCGAGATCGCCATCGGAGAGGCAAGCCCAATATCCTCTGACGCAGAAATGAGCATGCGTCGGAAGATGAACCGTGGGTCCTCTCCGGCGAGAACCATCTTGGCCATATAGTACAGGGCCGCATCGGGGTCAGACCCCCGGATTGACTTGATGAAGGCGCTGGCGGTGTTGTAATGTTCGTCACCCGATCTATCGTACTGAAGGGCTCGTCTCTGGATCGATTCCTCGGCCACATCTATAGTGATGTGGATGCCCTCATCCTCGCCGGCGGAAGTCGACTCCACTGCCAGTTCCAGCGCATTCAGCGCACTTCGGGCATCGCCGTCGGCGTAGTCGGCCAGATGCCGTCGGGCGTCTTCATCCAGCAAGATCTGCCGTCTCCCATAGCCGCGCTTTTCGTCCTCCAGCGCCAGTGTCAGCAGATCCTCAATCTCCTCTATTGTCAGCGGCTCGAACCGGAAGATCCGTGAGCGGCTGAGCAACGGTGAAATGATGGAGAAATACGGATTCTCGGTTGTCGCCCCGATGAGGGTGATCGTGCCGTCCTCGATCACCGGCAGGAGGCCATCCTGTTGTGCCTTGTTCCATCGATGGATCTCGTCGACCATCAACAGCGTGCGTTGGCCGTACATCGAACGGCGTTGTTGGGCCGCGTCAACCAACTTCCGCAGATCACGTATACCTGCAAGCACGGCGCTGAGCGTCTCGAAATGCGCCTCGGTGGTGTTGGCGATGATTGCAGCCAACGTCGTCTTGCCCACGCCGGGCGGTCCCCAGAATAGGATGGACGAGAACAGTCGATCGGCCTCAATGGCGCGGCGCAGCAGACGTCCGCGCCCGATGATCTGCTGCTGCCCTGCGAACTCATCCAGGGTTCGCGGGCGCATACGAGCTGCCAGGGGCGCCGATCTGTGTATCTGCTCTTGCCGGCTGAATTCAAACAGATCCATCTTCACTCAAGTATAACTTGGTCGATGAATCAATCAAGACCCATTGGCCGACTTCTGCGCTCCATAGATCTTGCGTAGGTTCACGGCTGAGGGCGCAACGTTTGATATGGGGTCCGAACGTGGTATACTTCTGGCATTGGCACCTTTGCCGTGGCCCAACGCCTGATCGGTGGGCACGGGTGCCATCATACCACGGCGACTGACTCTCTGGCTGGAAGCAGGAGAGCATTACAGGTCAAGCGACTGAGGTCGAGACAGGCAGCAATGACAATCCTGGGTGTGATGGGGCGTTTCTGTCACGGGTTGGTATTCTTCACACTGGGGCTAACCGTGAGCTTCCTACACTTCCAGAGCCGTCGGATTTCCCTGGCCCGGCACCTGACCTGGCTGGGCTGGTTTGCGATATGCGAAGCGCTCTATGCGTGGATTGCGCTCCTCGCAACGTTGGTGCCCAGCGTGGGCTGCGTTGCGCCCATAGTATCTCCCATCCTCCTCGCCTTGGCGTACACGTTTCTGCTGGGGTTCGGCATCCAAGCATTGATGTCTGAAGAGGCCCATCAGGCGCGTGTCAGAACCATCTTCGTCTCCCTATGTGGTCTGTGGCTGGTGCCCTACACCATCGCTGCCGTTGCTGTGCACCCCAACTGGGAGTCGCTGTCCGGTGCGGAGACCCTGATCCGCTATGGATTTGCCTTGCCTGGGGGATTCCTTACTGCCGTTGGGTTCTGGCGGCGAGGTCACCGCTCTCTGGATGTCGTGCTGCTCCAGCGCATCCTGCCCCACCTACGGGTGACCGCCGTGGCTATGGTCCTGTTTGGGCTCCTCAACGTAGTGCTGGTGCCGCCTATGTCGATGCTCCTGAACCTGGATCTGGCTGGGTACGGGGCCCTGGAATGGGCCTGGGTGCTTGTCGGCGCTGCGATTGCCTTCGGGCTTGTGCGGTCGCTGACCACGATTGAGTGCGAGATCGAGCGGTGGGTCGAGGGTGTCGAGCGTTTGCAGACGCTGGCGGAGGACCGCGAGCGCATCGGGCGAGAGCTCCACGACGGCATCATCCAATCGATCTATGCTGCCGCGCTTCTGTTGGAGAGTATCCTGCCGGTGATCCCGTCCGATCCAGAGCGTGCGCAGGCTCAATTGGGGCGGGTGATGGACAGCCTCAACAATACGATCCAGGATGTCCGCCGCTATATCTTCGATCTGCGCAGCGATATGTCGGATGAAGATCTGCCGGCCGGAATCGAGAATCTGCTACGAGATTTTCGCATCAACACCTTGCTGGAGACCGGATTCGAGTTCACCGGGGAGATCCATCCGATCAACTCCATGAACCGTCGCCGGCACGTTTTCCAGATCGTGCGCGAGGCCCTGACCAATACCGCGAAGCACGCCCGGGCTCGCTGGGTCAGCATCCAACTTGATTACGGAGAAGCGGGCCTGGAGCTGATGATGTCGGATGACGGCATCGGCATGGAGCAGCTCCTGGTCAGCAAGGGGTATGGGCTTCGCAATATCCGTGAACGGGCGCGCCTCCTTGGCGGAACATTGCGCATTGAGAGCGCGCCGGGGGCGGGCGTGACATATCATCTATCGGTTCCCTATACGTGAGGGTGAACATGCTATGACATACAGGATTCTGGTGGTAGATGACCACGAGGTCGTGCGGCTGGGCCTGCGGACTTTGCTGAGCAACCAGCCCGATTTTCTGGTCGTGGATGAGGCGGGGTCTGCCAAGGAGGCCTTGGCCAAGGCGCTGGCGCATCGTCCGGACGTGGTGGTGTTGGATATTCGAATGCCTGGCAAGAACGGGATTGAGGTCTGCCGCGACATCAAGAGCCAGCTTCCCGAGGTCGCCATCATTATGCTGACCTCGTACGCAGAGGATGAGATGCTCTTTGATGCCATCAGCGCGGGGGCTGCAGGCTATGTGCTCAAGCAGGGCGGGGGCGAGGATTTGGTGAACGCCGTGCGCCGCGTGGCTGAGGGGGATGCTTTGCTCGATCCTGCTGTGACGCAGCGGGTGTTGGCCCGTGTGAGGCGGGCCACACGCCAGGAACAGGCTGCTGCCTTCCGGGATCTGACCGAACAGGAGCTACGGGTCTTGGGATTGGTATCGCAGGGCCGCACCAATAAGGCGATCGCCAGGGAGCTCTTCCTGGGAGAGGGGACTGTGCGCAACTACGTCAGCAGCATTCTCTCGAAGCTGGAACTGACGAACCGTGCCGAAGCCGCGGCGTATGCCGTGCGCCACAACCTGAATAAGTTTCTCGAACAACTGGGCTAGGTTGCGATGAAGACCCCAATGCTTGTACCGGTATTGTGCAAGTCAGCGGTTATGGTATAATCGCTGCGCATGCGGGTGTTGCTTAGTGG
>CBFCZM010000086.1:0-8991 GCA_965602565.1 uncultured Anaerolineae bacterium | reverse complement strand
TTAGGCCCGGGCTGTCCCCCAAGACTCAACAGGCTGTGGTCGCCGCAAGCAGAAGCATCGCAGAACGTTTCTCGCTAACAGAGATCGGGTAGGCACAGGCAGACGTGAGGCGCATCGTCACGGGTTCGCTGAGCAGCGAGAGCCCTAGATCCGGGCTCGTGTGGACGGCGAATTCGTGCTCAGGCATGGGTAGAGGTGGCAGCGCTTGGCCGCAGGCGATGGTGTATGCGGTGGTGTCGGGCCCCGGCCCACGGAGGCCTAGCAGGGCGTGGCTCCGGAGTGCGCAGACAGCTATCGCAGCGGCCACACGCAGGCAACGGGGAGGGAGATCGTCACAGTGACTATGCGGCTTTCCCGCGGCGATGCAATGCAACTCGACCAGATACCGGCCGAGCGTGAGCTGGCGGCCAGCCAGTCCTGGTTGGTCAGACTACGGTGGTTTGCCGGTCTCGGTGTGCTCGTCGCCACCTGGATATCCGAGCACATCCTTGGGCTGGGACTGGCCTCCATCCCCATCTGTACAATCGGGGTGTGCATCCTGGCCTACAATGCTGTGTTCTGGTGGTGGCTCAATGGCGGGGCAAGGAGGGATCAGAGAAGGCACACCGACACACGGCACCTGGCACGTCTGCAGATTGCCGCCGACTGGGTGGCCATGACGTTACTGATCCATTTCTCCGGCGGGATTGAGAGTCCGGTCCTCCTGTATTTCCTCTTTCATATCACCCTTGCAGCGATCCTGTTGCCGGTGCAGGATACGTACATGTTTGCGGCTCTGGCAACGCTCCTGGTCAGCGGTCTCGCGTGGGTGGAATATGCCGGTCTGGTCCCTCACATTCCCATCGTGAAGCTGCAGCCTGTGACTCTGTACCGCAATACAGCCTACATTGGCGGCAGGTTGTCCTTCTTCACCAGTACGGTTTTCGTGTCCGCGTATCTGGCGACCCGGGCCACCAATCGCCTGCGCGAGCAGAAGAATGAGATGGTTCTCTTGAGCCGCGATCTGCAACAGACCTACGATCGGATGGAGACCTTGTACGAGAGCACACGGGCGGTCAGCTCGACGCTCGAATTCCAGGAAGTATTGGATCGTCTCACCCGCAGCGTGGCCGAGGTTATGTCGGCAAAGGCATGCTCAATCAGGCTCCTGGACAATACCGGTAGAAGGCTGCGCGTGGTCAGCACGTACGGTCTGAGTGACGAATACCTGCAGAAGGGCAGCCTGCTGGTGGATCAGAACCCTTTGGTCCGTGAGGTCCTGGACGGCAAGACCATCGCAGTGGCTGACATCATTCAGGACGGTCGCCTGCAGTACCAGAGTGAGGCGGTTGCGGAAGGTATCCGCGCAACGCTGACTGTCCCGCTCTTGGGACGCGAAGGTCCCCTGGGGATGCTCCGTGTCTATGAGGACACAGTCACCACCTTCACCGAAAGCGACATCGCCTTCCTTTCAGCAACGGCGAGCCACGGAAGTATCGCCATCGAGAATGCGATAGCTTACCGGTCTATCCAGAATCTGGAAGAAGCCAAACGCAAGTTCGTCCTGACGGTAACGCACGAGCTGCGCTCACCGGTCGCCGTGGTCAAGAGCTTGTTGAGCACACTCATAGACGGCTACGCCGGACCATTGCCTGAGCTACAGCAGGACATGATCTCCCGTGCTCTGCGGCGGACGGATCTACTGCAGACGCTCATCGACGATCTGCTGGATCTGGCAGCGGGAAGAAGCGGCCTGGGCCTCACTCAAGATGCCGAACCGATCGACCTGGGTGAGGTGCTCAACGAAGTCATCGAGCGCCACACGATCCCAGCACTTGAGAAGCACATCAGGCTCAACCTGCAGCTTGAGCACACCGGGCCTCTGAAGGTATTGTCCACCGCAGATGAACTCGATCGGATCTTCAATAACCTGGTCTCCAATGCCGTCAAGTACACGCCCGAGGACGGAACCGTGACCGTCAGAGTGCTGCAAACAGCGGATGAGGCACAAGTCGAAGTCTCAGACACCGGTATTGGTATGTCGGACGAAGCGCTGGCCCATCTGTTTCAGGAGTTCTACCGTGCCCCCAACGCCAAAGAGACGGTAAGACACGGGACAGGCCTGGGACTGGTGGTCGTTAAGGAAATCGTGACACGCTATGGGGGGCACCTTCAGGTGAACAGCGCACTGGGCAAAGGCACAACCTTCACAGTGACCTTGTCTCTTCTCTGATGTCGGTTGCTTGTCCGGAACTCAACGTCCAGGAGGAATACTATGGCTCAAAAGCGCATTTTGCTTATAGATGACGACCCGGATTTCTCCCTTGCCCATCGCCTTGTACTGGAAGGCGCAGGTTACATCGTCGACGAAGCTGCCAACGGTGCGGAGGGCCTCGCCAAGATGGAGGCCAACAGGCCTGACCTGATCCTGATGGACGTCATGATGACCAGTCCGCTGGAGGGCTACCACACCACACGACAGATCTCAGACGATTCAGCGCTGAACAGGATTCCCATTGTGATGGTTTCGTCCATCGCCAGCACACAATATGCGCAGGCCTTCCCCACAGACCAGTACCTGCACATTCGGGAGTTTATCTCCAAGCCCATCGAACCGAAGAAGCTGCTGGCGAAGGTCAAGCGCTACCTCTAGGCCGGCGCCTGTCCTCAGCCTTGCCAATCCCTTGGTACCTATCTCAACACCAGCGGCAAGTAGACAGCCGGCTCCAGCGGCAAGGTTACGAGTCGATAGACGCCAGCGGCCATCAGCACCTCGCCGCCCGGTAGCGTAGCGAGTGCTTTCGCTCTCACCGGCGAAGCCATGCCCCCGGTGCTGCCAACATAGACAGCCATTCGCTCGCCATCGGTGCTGGTTCCCAGGGCGGTAGGCCGGGGGGATCCCCATATTGGGTACCAGGAATGGCCGCCATTCATGCTGCGGCAGACGGCCTTCTGGACGGACCCGCAGCTTGTGAGCAGCGAGTACGATCGCGCGCCGGGCACCGGGGGGGCGATAACAACGTCCACGCCCGCCTGGTCGGTTACGTGCTCCCAATTGGCGCCACGATCGTATGAGACGTAGATGTGGGACCCGCGAACGGTCTCGGCCAACACGTAGAGCGTGTCGGTTTCGTCGGGATGAGCCGTGATGGACGAGATGAATGGATCGCCGGGGAAGACGGCGAGCGGCATCCAGCTCTTGCCCCCATCCTCGCTGCGAAGTACGCCCGTGCCCTTGGTTCCGGCGTAGACCAAGTCTGGGTCGCCGTAGGCGAAGGTCAATCCGGTCACCGGGCTGATCGCTTGAGTCTGGGTGATGAGTTGCCAATTCTGGCCGAAGTCATCGCTGCTGAACAGGGCAGCCGGCACTGTCCAGCCATCGACCGACTGGCCGCACGGGTAGTGGGTGGCTGCCGCCAGCAGCCGGCCGGGCACGCCAGGATGTGGGGTGATAGCCGTGCCCTGACCGCAGAGATCCGGTGGTTGCAGGGGCAGGGGATTGGTGGTCTCCTGCCAGATGCCGCCGCTTAGCGTGCCAATCGAGACGCACGGGGCGCCCTGCCCACAGCCCTGAGCCAGGTAAAGCCGCGTGTGGGTCACCGGATCAATCGCCAACGCCTTGGGCCAGGGGGCACCTCCGCTCCAGAAGAGATCGTGGTCTGTCCACGTGTGCCCGCCGTCGATACTACTCAGCAGACCTAGCTCATGGGTCTTGGCGTAGACCAGGTCCGGATTCGTCCGTGCGGCCACTACGGTCGCCGGGATCACACCGGCCAAGCCCTGCTTCTTGACAGCCCAGTTGGCACCGCCATCAAGGCTCTTGTAGGTGCCGTAGGATCCTCCCGCGTAGACCAGTTCGGAATCGACGGGATCAGCCATCACCACACTTGCACCTTGGCGCGGTCCATTGGTGTCTGTCCAGTTTGCGCCGCCGTCCGCGCTCCAATAGACATCGCCCGCCGCAGCCCACACAGTGCCTGGAGAGAAGTCGATCCCGCGAACGCTTTGTTGCTCGGTCACCGTGATGGGGGTCCAGGGGTCATAGGTCGGCCGGGCGCTCCGGAACAATGATGGCACTTGGTAAGGGAAGGCTGTGACGGCAAGGAGCCAGGCCTCCCCGGCAACATATGGGTCAAAAGCCAATCCATCGACCTGCGGGGCCTCACGCGCGACCCAGCGCCAGGTGTCCCCTGCGTCGGCACTCAGGAAAACATCACCCTCTATGGTTCCCGCCAGGACGGTGTCTGGCGCGGACGGGTCGATGGCGACAGCGCTAACCTGGGTGTTCGTGAGGCCAGTGGTGCGGGCAACCCAACTCGAACCATAGTCGTCGCTCCAGAAGACGCCACCCACACCGGGAACGATGGGGAACCCGCCTCCGCAACTCCGGGTACCCACGACCACCACACCAGGTAGTGTCGGATGGGTTACCGGTGTGTGGACATAGCAGTCCTGGCTCTGGTTGAGTATCGAGTGATAAGTCCAGTTCGCGCCACCATTCGCCGTGCGGATAATGCCGCCTTCAGATCCCACGTACAGGATATCCGGATCCTGCGCATCCATGGCCATGCCGGATCGCACCTCCTCCAGCAAGATCAACTCCCAGCTCTCTGCCCCGTCATAGGTGACAAAGACACCGGTGTCCCATACCAGCGCATAGAGAATCGTGTTGGTGACGGGATGTTGTATCAGTTCAAGAACTCTCCCGCCATAAGGGCCTCCGGTCTCCCAGCTATTGATAGCATGGGTGATGGTGAAGGCTTCCATCAAATGCCCCATGCCGCCATCCGGGTTGACCACCGTCACTGTGTAGACACCGGCTTCCAGGCCCCAAGGCACGGTCGCTGTCATCGTGGCGGCCCCTCCCCATACTGGACTCCCCAGCAGAATATCGCCCAAGTAGATGGCCGGCGGTGTTGGTCCAGCCTGAAAGTGAGCGCCGGAGATGACCGCCGTCGTGTCCACGTCATTGGGAGCGCTTGTGGGCAAGATGGCGGTCACCGAAGGCGGCAACGTGGCCGTCACAGCTTCGGAGAGAGTCGCCCGGCCCCCGCCAGGATTGACCACCGTCAGTGAATAGACACCGGACGGTACCCCCGGCGGAATCACGACACCGAGCTCGGTCGAGTTCACCCAGGTCACGCTCAGGGAAGACTCATTCAGATAGGCGGACGGTTGAGTGAGCACCAGGGTTCCGGAAATCTGAGCGACAAAATCGCTGCCGGCAATCGTCGCCGGCGTGGCAACGTTGTTGGGAGCTTGCGTGGGCGTCACAGCGTGCACCGTCGGCGTGATCAGCGGCCACGTCACGGCAAAGGCGTTGGCCAGGTGCCCCTCTTGACCATCTGGGTTGATCACCGTCAGGGTATAGACGTCAACCGGCAAGCCCAGAGCGATGACCCCTGTCAGTGTAGTGGAGTTGAGCCACGTCACCTCCAGGAGCGGGCCAGCACCCAGGTAAGCCGACGGCGGTGTGAGCACCACGGTTCCGGAGATCTCCGCCGCGAAACCGGTGCCGGTGATCACTACGGGGACATCCACATCATTGGGGGCCGATGCGGGCGCAATAGCTGCTATGGCCGGCGCCGGGGTTGCAGCTGAGGATGTCACGGAGTTCGCTTGGCCAACCAACAGGCAGAAAGCCAGCATCGCCGCGACTGCAAATGTTAGAGCTGTGGTGATAGCCAGGATTCGTCGTGTCATTGCGTTACTCCTCTTGCCACGTTATGCAGAACGGCACCAGTGATGCGGAGATCAACCATACTCCTCTTGATTGTCGAGGGTCAGCGATTCTGCGTCACAGACTCCATAGGGGCTTCTCGTTTGCGGCGTCGGGCTCGTATGTGTCGGATGGGACTATGGTATAGAGAACGACAGGGTCCCATTTGAGGCTGTCCTCGAGCCACTGGTTTGGGACAGCCCGGGAGACACAGCAATGCAGTGTACCTGCCGTACAGCATACGGCAAGTCTCCTTCTCTCCCAAGGCCTACCGAACTCCCCGAGCAGGTTGGCAGCCTGTTCTGGATCGTCGTTGGATTACGGCGTAAGTTGCTGCCATCAAGGTCTGGCAACCTTGGTCTGCCAACCTGGGACTCTCCCTGGTTCTCCCCCTTTCGTGATCCAACACACGGGGATCACCTTGATGAATGTTGCATACAGGAAACAGGAGTAGAATGGGCCAGAGTCCCGTAGCGGCTGGGGCTGTGAGTGAATCCTGGCCGGTAGCTTGTTGACCTGCTGTCAGGGAGTGACATATCTTTCTCATGGAGGAGACAGACATGAAGAGGGTGCGGGTACCCAGGTACATCGGTATGGCCGGCATTGTGTTGGTGCTGCTCGTGACAGTCGGGTCTGTGGTTGGCCAAGGGCCAGACGACCCAGAGATGGCCCCGCCAATGGGGGTAGAAGAAGCTTTCACGCCCCTCGACCCGGGCCCGGATGGTTCAGGTGAGCTGAACGAGCGCGCCGACGCGGAGTTCATCCTGGCACAGCCTCCCTACACGATGAACTACCAGGGCTACTTGACAGACAGTAGCGGCAACCCTCTGGACGGCACGTACAGCATGAGCTTCCAACTCTATGACAACGTCTCGGCCGGCACAGTAGAATGGGGGCCCGAGACGCACGCCAGTGTGTCGGTGAGCAACGGCATCTTCCAGGTGGCGCTGGGCACCAGCGTCGCACTGCGGCCCGATGATTTCGACGAGGCCCTCTTTCTGGCCGTGGCGGTGAATGGCACGAATGTGAGTCCCCGCCAGCCGCTGCGCGCTGTGCCCTATGCCTTTGGCCTGGTCCCAGGCGCCGAGGTCCAGGGGGATCCCAGCATGACCAACTATGCGCTGCAGGTGGACAACACCGGGGTCGGCTCGACCGATCGCGGATTGTACGCCAGAGGAGAAGAATACGGTATCTATGCCGAGGAGGTCGGCTTAGCTGGCGATGTCGGCATCTATTCGCCCGACTTTGTGCAGGCCAAGGGTTTCAAGAGCAACTTTCCTAGCTACTGGTGGTACGATGCCAACGGGATGGAAACGGAGGATACGCTCTCGACTACCGGGTCCTTTGCGATCCGGAACTACTATCAGGGAGGGGTGGAACTGGACTGCAGTATAGCCGGTTCGGATTACGTTGTGCTGCCTCTGCGTGTACCTGGCGTACTCATGGGGCAGGAGGTGCGTGTGGAGGGCGCGCAGGTCTACTACCGCAGCACCAACTCAGCTACTTACGTCGATCGGTCCTTGGTGTACAAGTCCACGGGCGCGGGCAGCTCTGCGTTCGAGATGATCGCCTCCGACCCCACCAATCGCGGTTCCACGTCGGCGACGTCGTACGCCATACCGATTATCGCCACCAGTGGCTACACGCTGACCTTTTCGTCGGGCAGCCTTCTTGCCATGTTTGACCTTCAATGCGGTGATGCTTCTCATGATCTCTTTATCTCTGGAGTGCGCCTGCGACTGGGGCACACGGACTAGTGTGAGGAGACGCCAATGAGAATGGGAAAGATTGGTCTGGGATTGCTCATCCTGATCTGCAGCCTGTATCTGGTCGGCCATGCACTTGCAGCCAACGGTTTTGCCATCGGTCGCAGCGTGATCGGCGGAGGCGGAGAGGAAGCGACCGGTGGCGGATACATTCTCACGGGCACGATCGGTGAGCCCGTCGCCAGTGGAATGCAGCTAGACACCGCGTACGGCTTAAGTTCCGGATTCTGGTGGCCGCGCCAATTCAGCATCTACTTGCCGCTTGTTCAGAGAAGCTAGACCTGCCGGGCCCGGTGCATCGGGAACACCCTGTCCTCGCTGTGGCCAGGAGCAAGACATGTGTGATGTTGAGTATCAGAGCCTAGTGCGATGGTTGCACGTGGACCGTTAGGGGGCTCATATGAAGGACTCTGAGGACCCCAGACATATGGGCGAGCAGTCCGAGACTCTTTCGCAGCGGCGGTTTGGGCAGTATGCTCGGAACTACGTCACCAGCGCGCCGCACTCCCAGGGAGAGGACCTGGATCGCTTGCTTGAGCTAGCGCAGCCGCAGGCGGCGTGGGCGATGCTGGACGTGGCGACGGGCGGCGGACACACGGCACTCAGGTTCGCGCCGTATGTGGCCCACGTGACCGCGAGCGACATCACGCCTGCGATGCTGGATGCAGCTGAGAAGCACCTGACGGACAAAGGGGTGCGCAACGTCGCATACAGACGGGCGGATGCTGAGGCGATGCCCTTTGACGACGCGAGCTTTGATCTCGTCACCTGTCGCATCGCACCCCATCACTTCGACGATGTCGCGCGCTTTGTGGAAGAGGCAGCCCGCGTGCTCAAGCCCGATGGCGTGCTGCTGGTGCAGGATCACCTGATGCCGGAGGACGTGGCTGCAGCCCGCTACATCGAGGCATTCGAGAAGCTACGCGATCCCAGCCACAACCAGGCGTTTACCGTGGGTGAGTGGCGCACGATGTTCACCGAGGCCGGGGTGACGGTGACCCACGTGGAGCGGTTGTACAAGGACCTCAACTTCAGGACCTGGACCGATCGCCAGGGCGTGACCCCCAACACAAAGGCGTGCCTGATCGCGCTACTAGACCAGGCCTCCCCCGCCGTCCTGAACTGGATGCGGCTCCGAGCTTGGGGCACGCCCGATGCGACTTACAGATGCCATCACGTGATTGTGCGCGGGAGTAGGGAGTAAGGGGAGAGCCGCCCAACGTCTCGAAACCGGCGCCCAGTCGGCACGAGCTCCGCATATGAGAGCTTCAGATACTGCCCAAGACACCACAGGGCATTGTCATCACGCACGTCATTGCTCACTTCGTTGGTTGTCTCGAGATGTTGGATGTCGGCGTGTTTCTTGCTTCAGACGAGTGGATGGACACTGCCGGCGAGGCTGAGGAGAGACGCCGGTGCCGACTCGCATCCCTCGTGGATGGTTACTCTAGCATCCGGAAGCTGACGGAGCACGAGCTAGTCGCTGTGCAGCTGACGCCGCCGATTCGTCACATCTACCTGATGGGG
>CBFCZM010000085.1:0-9069 GCA_965602565.1 uncultured Anaerolineae bacterium | reverse complement strand
CCAAGCCAGCGGAAGCACCGCACCACAAAGGGCGTGTTGAGGCCTGCGGCCTCATAGGCGGCCTGTCGTCTCTCCTCGAAGATCGCATCCCTTTCCTCCGTGGTGACATTCTGCATGCCTCTCATACTCATGCCAATGCCAAAGTCGATGTCAGCCCTGATGGACTCGTCGATCTGGCCGCCGAAGTTGGCGACAAGGATCGTGATGTACACGGTGGCTGCGACAGTGGCGAGAAGAATCGCCGCGCGAGCCGCCGTGTACCTGAGTATCCCAAAGGCGCCGCTGCGTGGCTTATGAAATGGTGCAGTGTGGTCGAGGCTCATTGATTGGTGTCCTTGGTGTCGGGGTGGCGTCGAGCAGAGCTGCGGGCGCTGCTTTGTTCGGTGTGCGATCGAGTCGACCTCGGGCGAGGGTACCCTCGCCCGAGCGCGTGCATGCCACTTATTGTGGGGAGCTGCTGACCAGATAGCCGACGGTGACGCCGATGGTGAGCAGGATGACTACGAGTGAGACAGCTCCTGCGACCCACCATCCGAGGAAGCTCACGACGATTCCTACGAGGATGCTCGCGGAGAGCCAGATCATGGCCCGTGTGAGTTGCGCTGCGGCGCCCAACATCTGGGGCCTACTCCTGATCCTCAGTACGGTGGCACCGATGCTACAGACCAGGCTCACGATGAGGACCAGGGCGTAGAGCCACCCTCCTGTCAGGATGGTCGTGTTGATGCGTACGATGCCACAAGTCCCTTGGCGGGCGGGTAGCGGGTATCCCCCCGTGACGGCCACCTTGAAGAGCACCAGTCGTCCGAAGGCGGCATCGTCAGCGCTGATCATCCACTCCACCCATTGCGCTTCGCCCGGATCAAGAGGGAGCTCTCTCTGCTCTTCGCGTATGAGTGTAACATAGCCCTCGCTGGTGCGGGCGCGGATAAACAGGTTCGTGGAGCGATCGAGCGTGTTCTTGATCCGCGCACGAACGGTCCCGGTCTGCTTTGGAGTGATGAGGACAGGGCATCGTAGCCCTGGCAACTTCGCGTCATACTGTAAGCCGGGGTTGAAGAGGGTCGCTTCCAGGTCGCCCCACACGGTGACAGCGATCAGCGTGGTGCCTGCCAGAAGGCCAACGGCAAACACGACTATGCTCATGGTACGAACCAGCCGGTTGTCGTTCATCTATCCTCTCCCCGGTTCTTCCTGAGTTTGGTTATCTGTACGGTACCGATGAGGCCCAGTAGTAGGCCGCTGATCGATGCGCCGTAGGCGAAGAAGTTCAGCAGTAGCGTGGCCTCGAGGACGCCGATGACCATCAGAACGGGGAGGATGAATCCCAACAGCACCAGGACAAGGCCTATGAGTATCAGCTTCCGGGGGTTCTCAGCCATCTTACATCCTCCATCCGGGTGGGCTCGGGCCGCAGAGGCCCTCGTACACAGCTACCCGATAGCCAACGGGTGACGAGGACGAGCCTCAACGGCCATTTCGGAATCGGGCCGTGATCGCCCTATGAGTCACAGTGTGATCTAGCGATACAGCCAGCACGCTGTGTAGTGCTTGGCGTCCGGTTCAAAGTTCGGCGGCACTTCGACCTCACAGAGCCCATCGATCCTCTTGGGGCAGCGTGGATGGAAGCGGCACCCCTCCGGGGGGTTGACAAGGCTGGGCGGCTCGCCCGGCGGCAATTCTTTGTGGGTAAGTGCGTTCCGGTAGTCCGGGTCCGGGGTGGCCGCCAGCAGCGCCTGGGTATAGGGGTGCAGCGGCGTGCGCAGGATATCGTTCACGCTAGCTCGTTCCACGAGTTTCCCCGCATACATCACGAAGATCCTGTCTGAGAAGTACCGCACTGTCGAGAGATCGTGGGTGATGTAGATCACGGCCAGGTTGTGGGATGCCTGCAGCCTCTGCAGCAGCCTCAGGATCTCGACGCGTACAGACGCGTCGAGCATGGAAACAGGCTCGTCGGCAACGATGAGCTGGGGATTGAGAACCATAGCTCGCGTGATGACGATGCGCTGCTGCTGCCCTCCGCTAAGCATATGGGGGAACTTGGTCAAGAAGTCGTCAACGGGGGTCATCTTGACTTCGGTCAGCACCTCACGGATCCGCTGCTCCCGTACATTGCGGTCCTTGATGCCGGCGATAATCATCGGCTCAGAAAGGATCCGCTCCACGGCCATGAAGGGCGGGAGCGCTCCATACGGATCCTGCTGGACGTAGCCCGCCTTGGAGCGGTAGGTCTGCATATCACGGGCCGTCAATTCGCTGAGATCCTGATCGTCGAATCTGACGTTGCCCTGGACGGGCTGATAGAGCCCCAAGATCGTCTTCATAAGCGTTGTCTTGCCGCACCCGCTCTCGCCGACGATGCCAATGGCTTCTCCATGGTGCAGGTCGAAGTCCACGCCATCTACCGCCCGTACGTGGCCGGCGTTCAGGAACCCCCAGCGCTTGAGCTCAAACCAGACATGCAGATCCTGCACTGAAAGCAGCACGTCCTGGCTCGTAGCAGCGGGCGCAGGCCCATCAGAACGGGAGTGCTGCATCCCTGAGAGTTCGGCGGAGATGTTGCTTGGAGGTTGTTCATTCAGTTCTAGTGTCATGCTCGAATTCCCTTCTCACGATAGAGCCAGCACCTGACCTGCTGTCCATCCACCAGGAACAGTGGGGGCTCTTCCGAGCACCGTTCGAAAGCTGAAGGACAGCGGTCCGCGAACCGGCATCCGGACGGGGGGTTGATCAAGCTCGGGGGTTGGCCGGTGATGAACGTCGGTTCTTGCTCCACCTTGAGTTTCGGCACGCTGTCCATCAACAGCCTAGCGTAGGGATGTAGCGGGTCGGTGAAGAACCTGCGCGAGGTGCTCACCTCGACGATCTGCCCGGCGTACATCACAGCGACGCTATCCGCCAACTCACTGGAGGTGGCGATGTCGTGTGTGATGAGGATGAAGCTGACCGCCAATTCCTGTTTGATGTCCTTGAGCACGTTGAAGATGTTCGCCTGGGTCAGAACGTCCAGCGCCGAAGTGGGCTCATCAAGGAAGACCAAAGGCGGCAACGTGATCAACGCCATAGCCAGGGCGACCCGTTGCCGCATGCCGCCACTCAATTCGAAGGCATAGCGATCCAGGAAGTCAACCGGGACGCCCACTTGCTCAAACATCCAGGCGGCTTGGTTTCTCGCATCTTCCTTTTCCGCTCGGTGATGCACAATTAGCGGCTCTGCCACTTGATCTCCCACCTTCAGAACGGGATTGAGGGCGTTCATCGCGGCTTGGGGCACCAGCGACATCTTGAACCAGCGGATCTGTCGCCGGAACACCTCGTCGGCCATCTCCATGGTATCTTCGCCCTCCAGGTAGATGTTACCTGAGTAGGTATCCACGTTCCTGGGCAGAAGACGCAGAACGGCTCTGGAGAGTGAGGTTTTCCCGCACCCAGACTCGCCGAGGATCACCATCGCCTCGTTTACCCCGAGTTTGAGATCCACACTGTCTACCGCTTGCACAATGCCCTGCGTCGTGCGGAAGTAGAGGCGTAGATCCTCGATGCTCAGGAGGGTTTCTTTTTCTGACATGGGAGCTACCTGCCTCTCAATCTTGGATTGAAAATGCGATCTAGTGCGAAGCCCAGCAGCGAGAACGCAAGCCCGGTCAACATCAGCAGGGCCGAGGGCTGCAGAATCCAGTAGTAGTTACCCTGATAGAGTGCGCCGTTGACACGAGCGTCGCTGATCACCTTGCCCCAAGTGGGCATCACGGGATCACCCAAGCCGAGAACGCTTAGCGCAGCTTCCAGGAAGACAAACGCTGGAACGAGTGTGACTAAGTTGGGCACCAGCGTTGGGATGATGCGCGGCAGCAGGTAGCTGAAGATGATACGCGCATCGGACGCCCCGTAGGCCTGCGCGGCCTCGATGTAGGGCGACTCCTTCACCTGAAGGAAGATGGCCCGGTAGGTCTTGATACCGCCGCCGAAGATACCGAGGAGTATGATGACGCCCAGTATCACCCAAAGGCTCTTGGAGTAGAAGGTGCCCACCATGATCAGGATCGGGAGGACAGGCAGAATCAGGTTCACCTCGGTGATCCGCTGGATCAGTGCATCCACCCACCCACCATACCACGTACCGATGGCAGCGATAACCAGCGTTGTAACACTGGTGCCCATGGCGGCCAACAGGCCAAACGCCAGGGCGATAGGGGTGCCCCAAAGTAGCGCCACGGTGATGTCCCGGCGCCGGTGGTCTGTCCCGGCCAGGCCGTGGACCTGTCCGTAGATGACGACCTCTGCGTCAACGTCGGACTCTGGCTCAAAGGCGCTGGCGCTGACCTGGAGCGTATACGTGCCAGGCAGCGCGACGAGCTCTTCTGACTCCGGATCCATAAAGAGTCCCTTGTGCGCTTGAACGTTGTCCGGGAGCTGTAGCCGTCGCTCCAGTTTGGTGTCCTGATCCAGACGATAGACCAGCGTGCTCTCAGTTGTCATACTGGCGATTCTGATCTCCCGTCCGTCGGGCGTCAGCCACGTCAGCGAGACGTGAGGCGGTTTCTCATCGTAGGTGGTATCGAAGTAGATCGAGATGTCCTCAGGAAACGTGGTGTATGGGTAGTCGAATGTGTACGCGAATTGGATATCCGTCATATCCTCAGAGACCTGTTCCCTGGTCTTTGCGATGGATCCGTCCGCGCTGTCGATCGTGATGGTCGCGGGTAGGTCTACCTCTCTGAACCAGTTAGTCCAAACCGGCGCAGCCTTCTTGGGCGTGTTGTACCAGATTGCCTCGCCCCCACGCCACAGTCGGACGGCCTCGGCGTACGGCTGTGCTGCCAACGCGTAGATAGCCACACCAATCAACACAACGATCATAACGAGGCCGACCACAGCCGCCGGGTAACGCACGAGCTCGCGGAGGTTATTCATGCTTTTCTACCTCCTGCCCCAACCCGAACGCGGGGGTCGACCAGGGCATAGATGAAATCGAGAAGGAACACCGTGAATGCAAGCAGATAGGCGTAAATGACCTGCGAGCCCACTATTACAGGTGTGTCGTACAGTCCGATTGCTCGGTATAGTGCGCGGCCCAACCCCGGCCAGTTGAAGATGGTCTCCAGGATCGGCGCCCCTGTCCACAGCGTGATGATGGTCAAGGCGAACTGCGTGATAATCGTGGGCAACGTGGGCCTCAGGACGTATTTTCGCTCGATCTCGCGGTCGGTGAGCCCCTTGGCTTTGGCCATCTCGACATAGTCCTCCTGGGAGTAGATGAGGAAGAACGTGCGCCGGTTGTATGCCCCCAGGAACACATTGGCGATGATGACCGCGGTTACCGGCAGAATCAGATGCTTGCCCAGACTCAGCGCATACATCAGCTTGGATTCCGGCGGGGGGGCGGCGACCATCCCACCAAAGGGCAGGACCTTCAGCACTGCGGCGAAGATCAGGATCAGGAACAGCCCGTAGAACCAGCCGGGAGCGGAGGATGTTGGTGCCAGGGCTACGGTGATCCTGTCCAGCAGACTACCGTATCTTCGGGAGAGATAGAGTCCGATGAACAGGGTCAGGAAGAAGAGCAGAAGATTGGCAGCTCCCCAGAGGACCAATGTCGGCGGCAGCCTCTCCAGTAGGATCAGCTTGACGCTTTTCGAGCCGCTGTCACTCACCATCTGCTCGGCGAAGCCCAGGTTGAGGGTCATAGCGTCTTTGAGAAATATGAAACTGCGGATAATGAAAGGTCTATCAAGTCCCAGACGCTTGACCTCCAGAGCAACGCGACCTTCGATGAGCTCTTTCTTCTGTTCCGACGTCAGCCGCTTGATGTCGGGACTCTGGTCGGCGAAGATTGCCACAGATACTTGCTCGCGAATCGCGCCGCGCCGGATTTCGTCGACGTAGCCGCCCATGTTCGCTACCAGCACGCATAGGTAGATACCGATCACGACGGTGATGAACAACATGACGATTCTGACGAGCGAGTATCGGAGTATCCGATTGACGGTGCTCACAGCAGCCGCTCTCTTCTGGGTGGGCGCGGCCTTCACTTCCATATCCAGCGCTGTAACACTCATTGGGCTGCTCTCTTTCTCCCCCCCGGTATAGTCCTCCCAACGGGGGGGGCTATTAACCCTCGCCCCCGCCCGTTGTGCACTCCTGAATCCTACCTGGCTCGTTCTGGTCCTGCCTGGAGAGAGCTTGGCTCTCCCCAAAACAGGACCAAGCTTCGTAGGATTGATTACTTGGTGACGAAGTCCAGTGTCTCGATTACCGGGATCAGCGCGCGCTTTGAGACAGCGATCGCGGCGACCTGGTTGGAGCCGGCTTCGAGCTCGCCGGTCAGCTCTGCGCTGAGCACGGCCTGGTAGTATCCGTCCCCGGCGGCCTCGGCATCACCCGTGAAGACGAGTTGGCCGGTGGCGTCGAAGACCAGGTACTTGACCATGTCGATATCGTCGTTGGGATAGGGCTCATCACCCAGGTCCACGAAGATATCGAAGATGGCTTCCTCACCGATGGCGACATCGCCCGGACCGTCAACCATGACGACGGGGATGGGGGCACCGGAGTAGCCGTCCCAGCGGGAGGCCATATCGGGATATTCATCGTTGTGCTGCAGAATCAGCGTACCCTCGACGGGGAAAGCCTTCTGCAGGTAGAAGGGGCCGGAGCCGACCCAGAAGTGATCGTAGCGGCGGAACCACTCTTGCAGGTTCGCATAGCGGCTCGCAGCCTCTTCGGCGGTGATGTACTGCCCCAGAGTGGGCTCGTAGGGGATCAGCCCCGTTTCCGTTGCCTCATCCAGCTTGGCCTTCAGGATCTCGAGGCTCGGGCCGGCGATGTAGCTCATCCACTCGACCTCGAGCGCATCCGCCTTGTCGCTGGAGAAGGCGGCCTCACCATTGGCCTCGGCCATCCAGCCGATCGTGACGCTGTGCCAGGGGGCCTCGGAGCCGTTGCCGTAGGCAGAGGGGTGCGCGGCACGGAGGTTTGTGATGTTGGTCTCCGCGTCCAGTTGGTAAGCATCGGTGTAGTACTCGAGGACGAAGGGGTCCTCGGAGACGATACGCCAACCCTTGAACCCGGCCATCCAGGAATTGAAGTTGGGTACCTGGGCCTCATCGTAGATGGGGCTCGCTTCCTTCGCGAAATCGAAGTACATGATCATGAACATCACGAAGTCGCCGATGGTGTAGGGGCTGCCATCGTGCCACTTGGCCGTGTCGAAGAAGTCATCCTCGTAGTACATCACGACCTTGCTCTTCGCCGTGGTGGTCTCGGTGAAGCGCTCGCCGGCGGTGATGAAGGTCTGGCTCTCAGCATCCCAGTCAGCCCATGCATCGTCGGGGACGACGATCTCATCGGCGAACTCGAGTGTGGCCCAGTCAAGGCTCTGTGCGACGGGCAGGCCTGTCTCGACGACGACCTCGGCCTTGGCAAGCCGCATCGGCAAGTTCAGACCGGTGAAGGGATCAGGCACAACGGCCCGGCCCTGCGTACCGCGCTGGGGCATCATGTCGTAGACCCAGTTGGTGCCCGCGATGGGGTTCCAGGGCTCGGTCATGATGCTGGGCATCGCGAGGTTTAGCGAGCCGCCGACCTGATCCGTGAACTTCATCGTTTGGCCCCAGATCTGCGCGCCGTAGATCGAGCCGGAGAGATCGCTGGCCAGCGTGACGTTGGTCTTGTGAGGGGCGACACCGGTGTCGTCCTTCAGCCAGATGCGGACCGAGTCCGTCATCGCCATATCCAACGCCGAGGCCATCATGTCGCGGCGCTCGTCCATAGACGCGAAGGCGCTGTTGGCCAGGTCGGTGGATAGTTGATAGAACTCATCCGTGGGCGCGTAAGCTGCCCACAGCGGGAACGGCAGGCCATCGGGGGTGTAGAAGAACTGGAAGTTAGTGGCCTCATCGCGGCTGATCGCGGTTGAAACCCAGCCGCCGGTGTAGAAGTTGAAACAACCGCCCATCGGATCGGAGCGGGTCCAGCAGGGGGAGGCCTCAGCGGACGTCTTGTAATCGCGCGTGACGGTGAAGCCGATGTCCTCGAGGACGTTGGAGACGTAGTCACCAATCTCGAGGCGCTCATCCTCAGTTCGGATCAGGGCGACGATCTCGACGGGCTCGCCGTTGTACTGCCAGATGCCGTCGACCAGCTCGGCGCCCAGCGCTTCCATCTCGGCGGTGATGACTTCTGCGCCCTTCTCGGGGTTGTACGCGTAGGTCAACTCGATGCCGGCAACGACGTCAGCCAGCACGGCCATGTCTGTCGAGGCAAAGTTGATGGGGACGAACCGCGCGCGGGCCAGGCCGCCGCAGATCTCCTGGGCGACGTAGTCGCGGTCGATCAGCCAGTTCATTGCCTCACGAATCGCCGGGACGGCGAAGGGGTTGAGGCTACCATCTTCAAGCTCGGGGCCTGAAGGGTTGAGCGTGATCTCGTTGTAGCTGCCGTACGATGTTTCGTAGGCGACGTTGTCAGACTCGAAGATGCGATCCGCGACGTCGGGCTCAGCGATACTGTACGCATAGACATCGATGTCGCCGACCTCAATCCGCGTGACAGCGGAATTGCTGTCAGGCTCCTCGGAGATGATCACCGTATCCAGCCAAGCACCTTGGCGGTCCACAGGTTCAGGCGTGACCTCGACTATAACCTCGACCGGGACCTCGACCTCGACCTCAACCGGGACCTCGACCTCGACCTCGACCGGGACCTCGACCGGGACCTCGACCTCGACGGTCTCGACCACGGTCTCAACGATTGTTTCGGGGGTTGGCGTTGCGCAAGCGGTCAGTACCATGCTTAGCACTACGAGGGCCCCGAGCACAGCCATCAGTTTCCTAGCCATACTGCCTCCTCCTTCAAACAGGATTGGTTCTGAATTCTCAGACGTCTATCATCGAGTAATGTTGCGCACCTGTCTTCGGCTTCTTTCCCACCTCCTTCCATGGCCAAACTGGAACGTGTAGGGTTCCCATAGGACAAACCTAGCATACCGAACTCATTCTACGGACAAAAAGACCAAATGTCAAGGCAGCACATCACTGCAAAGCAGGCCGATCCGATCGCCGGCTC
>CBFCZM010000084.1:0-9081 GCA_965602565.1 uncultured Anaerolineae bacterium | reverse complement strand
CTTCCGCGATGCTGCGAGACCCAGTATTCCTGGAGCGGCAGCGATTCTGCGCGATGACATCGTTCTCGATACACCACCGGCAAAGCGCGCTGACGCAGGCTTTGCCCAGCCCTTGCTGCCGGTAGTCGGGGCGGGTGAGGACGCCGATATCCATGAACCCCGTCAGACGGAAACCGGTGGCGATGGAGACAAGCCGTGTGCCGGAGAAGCAACCGAAGCCGATTTCATCCTCCACGGAGACCTCGGCCTCCTCGGTTTCAGCAGCTGTGCAGGCGGCTTGCAGAGTCGATAGGGCGTCGACGTCGTCCTCAGTCAGCTGCCGGCGCACGAATCCGTCGCCGCTTGAGACAGGATGAAGGTTCGGGGGATAGAGGTAGAAGAGCATGCTATTCTGGATCTTCCGGATGGAGTGTGAGGTGATCGCCGCACTCAGGTGACCGGCCGAGAGCGCCGTGCCTTCCGGCTGCGCGGCCAGCGCCCGGCGGACGAGCCCTTCACAAGCCGGGTCCATCCGCGCAAACGCGCGCTTGCCGATGGTCCAGACATGGATGGCGTTTGAGTTGGCGAGGTCATCCTCCGGCATGATCTCGGTTCCCGGGCGTCTGAGATCTTCCACGGTACGGCCATACCGTTCGGCCCATTTCTTGCAGACTGCGATGTCGAATGCCTGTCGATCCATCTAGGATACCTCGGGGCCATTCATTGTGGGCACGATGGCATCGTGCTCTCTGAGCAGAGTGCGAATTGCCTCTATGGGCACGTCCCGTGACGGAATCTCCATCTTGACGCCAAGTGCGGCGGCGGCGCCGGCTGCCTGGCCCATCGCCATGCACGACGCCTCAACGCGCAGTGCCGAGTGTGCCAGCCGATCGCTGGATATCGATCTGCCGGCCACGAGCAGGCGCTCGCTCCCTTTGGGGATCAGGGACCCCAGGGGGATCGTCGGAACGTGTCGCGCCGGGATAAATTCATGTTCCACACCGTGTTCGGTGTGAACGTCGATGAAATAGAGGGAGTAGCATACGGCATCTTCGAAGATCCGGCCGGAGATGTAGTCATCATAGGTGATCCTGGTCTCGCCGACGATGCGGCATGTCTCTCGGATGGCGGCCATTGGGTAGAGTTTCTCCAAGGTGGCCTGCTCGCAGCCCGGCAGCGTGCGGACGAAGCGCAGCAGCCGTAGAACCCCACGCCGGCCTTCGACATTGGCCGAGGTCTGGGTTACTGCCGTTGTCGAATCTGCGCCGAAGATGTGCTGTTGGTTGAACCCGCCGCCGCGTAGGAACTCGATGAAACGCCGATCCTCCGCACGCCAGAAGTCACCGGGGTGCAGGTTGCCGTCTTGCATCGCGGTCTCAAAGCGCTCTTGAACGACCTCCGCGTTGAGACCATCCACGTCATAGCCGGCCAGCCGAAACACCAAGGTTCCGGGCTGGCGGAGTTCCCCCCGTTCTCGTGGCAGGCCGAGGATACCGACGGCATCGGCATCACCGGTGCAGTCGATCACCTCGCGTGCCAGCGTACTGCGGAGTATGCCTTTGCCCACGCTTTGCACGCGCCAGCCGCCGGGGTAGCGTTCGATGTCGGTCAGGATCTCGTGGTAGTGCAGATCAACGCCGGCATCCAGCGCAGCTTCCTCGGCCACCAGCGCATAGACAGCCGGATTGATTGGCATGTGGTAGCTGGGGCGCCCCGGATTGCGACGGCTGAAATCCGGCCACGGCGTGTTATCCAGCGCCTTGGTCTTGAGCACGAGCTCCCAGCCGATCCCGGCGATGATCTGTCTCTCGGAACTGAAGAAGTAGGCAGGGGCAGAGACGCCGCCGGTCGTGATCGTCCCGCCCAGTTGTCCGGCCATCTCGACGATGGCCGTGTTCGCACCGGCGCGTGCTGCCTGGAGCGCAGCGATCACTCCTGCGGTTCCCCCGCCAACTACAAGAACGTCAACATCGTCTCGTAGGATTTCCACGACTTACCTCGCCGGTGTTGTGTTTTCTGCCGGCTGATGGGTTCGATCCCGAGATGCAGCCGGCCGTGCCGATAGATAGGTCCTAATGATACCAAGGATTTCCTCGCCGTAGAACTCGAGCTTTCGAGGCCCAATGCCCTTTATAGCGAGCAGGGCCTCCTGCGTCCGGGGTTCCCGAGCCGCGATCCGGCGCATCACCTTCAGGTGCAGTACTTGGAAGGGTGGCACGCCCTGTTGGCGTGCTTGTGCCTGACGCCAGTTGCTGAGCAGATCGAAGAGCGGCTGCGGTTGCCGTTTCTGCCCTCGCGGCGGGGGGAGTGTGATAGCTGATGACTGCGCTCGGACCAGGGCTTCCAGCCGAGCGGGCTCGCAGAGGGCCCTCCTTCCCAACGGCGTGATGTCCAGCACGGTGCCGCCGTTGTCCAGCTGGCGTGGCTGGAAGAACTTGGCTTCCGCCAGCTCTCCGATCAGGTCCAGGATCGCACTCCTGGATCTGTATGATAGAACCCCAAAACCTGGGTAGTCCCGTGCTTTGGCGGGGGCATCCCGCGCCCCGCGCAAGATCCGACCCAGACTGACTTTTCCCCAACTCCAGGGGGTCTTCGCGGCAGTTTCAAGGATCGCCCTGAGCTGCGCTTCCTGGCTCGGCAGTTCCGCTGCGGCGTCCTGCGGAACGGCGACGCAGTTGTCGCAGGCTTTGCAGGACGTGATCCGCCGTCCGCCCAGGTATGCGTTCAGGTGCCCATGCCGGCAGCGACGTGTTTTCACGTATGATGTGATCTCGGCGATTCGTTGAACCTGTAGTGTCTCGAAGCGGTCTAGCCACTGGTCGATCCGTGCGGCGACGTCCTCGGGGGCGGCTCGACGGGTCAGCAGCATATCTCGTCCGGAGAACCGGGTACTGAGATGGCCTTGGTCGGACCATGCGAGGATCTGGCTTTCGATTTCCTTCGGTGAGATGCCTATGCGGTCGGCTGTGTCCACCAGGTCGACCCGCACCCACCTGTGTGGCTGCAGGTGTGCTGCTTCGAAGTACGCTGCAAGACGCTCACCTTCCTGGGGATGTGACTCGTGGGGGCTGTGGTTCGCTCGAATAAGTGCCGCCCGCGGGATATCGGGCCCGCGCTCCAGGAGTTCGTTCTCCTCCAGGATGCTGATGGCGACTCGAATGCGGGTTCCATCAGCCTGAAGCTCGCGCTCCAGATCTCCTCTCGCGATGCTGCCGGCCTCTCTGGGACCGAGGTGATGGAGCACGGCGGCGTAGACGGAACGCAGAAAGTCGACCGTGGGGAGGACACGCCGCATCCGGCGCGTCATGGTCCCGCGGTCTGCACCCGAACACATCAACAGACAGCGCGCGGGCAGTCCATCCCGTCCGGCCCGTCCAGCTTCCTGGTAATAGGACTCCAGCGAGGCCGGCGGCATGTAGTGCACGACGAAACGGATGTCCGGCTTGTCGATGCCCATGCCGAAGGCAATCGTGGCGACCATCACACGTGTCTGCCCGGTCATGAACGCTTCCTGCACTTCGGCGCGATCCTGGATCCCGGCGTGGTAGTGGGCCGCGTTGATCCCCTGCTCACGGAGCATCGTGGCCAGGATCTCGCACCGGGCTCGTGTATCGGCGTAGATGATCCCGCTGCCGGTGGTGCTCTTGCAGAAGGCCACGAGCTGGCCCAGTTTCGCGTCCTGATTGGCGGCCCGGAAGACCTCCAGTTGCAGGTTCAGTCGCGCGAAATCTCCGGTGACGATTGCCATCGGCTGGTCAGGACTCAGGTGCCGGACGATGTCGAGCCGCACTCTGGGCGGTGCTGTGGCTGTCAGCGCCAGGATGGGTGGCTCTGCCAAGATGTGCCAGGCGTCTCTCAGCTTCAGGTAGTCAGGGCGGAAGTCGTGGCCCCAGACACTCACGCAGTGAGCTTCATCAACAACCAGCCGGTTCACGCCGGCGCGTCGTAGCGCGTGGAGGAAGATGGGTTGGCGTAGTCTTTCCGGCGCGGCATAGAGCAGGCGATACTCGCCCTGAGCTGCGCGATGCAGGCGCCGTTTCAGAATGGCGCCGTCGAGACTGCTGTTGATGGTTGTTGCGCGGCGCTGTATGGGCTCGGGCAGCGAGTCCACCTGATCCTTCATCAGTGCGATGAGCGGGGAGATGACCAGCGTTGCGCCATCCTCCGATAGCATCGCAGGCACCTGGTAGCATAGGGATTTCCCGCCGCCGGTTGGGAGTATGGTCAAGGCGTTGTTGCCGCGCAATACGTGAGCCATCGTCTCCATTTGCCCGGGGAGAAACTCGTCGAACCCGAACATATCATGAACTGCCCGTGCCACGCGACGCTGCTCACCCGGTGTCACCACAATCCTGGGACCCGAATCTAGCGTAGCGGCAACAGTTGAGATGGGTGTCTCCGCCGGATCGCGATGCGGTGCGGATGACCGGGGTGGCGTTGCCGGAGTCTCGCCGAAGCTTTCCTTGAGTTCATCGAGCTCGTGGGTGTGCCGCGCAACGATGGCCTCGTCGATGTCATTCACGTGCGTCTGCTCGTCACTGGCAACGAAGTACTCGCGGAGTTTCCGTAGGTAGGGAATCGACAGCTCTTCAGGATTCTCCACCGTGGCCAATAGACTGACGGCATAGCCACTGGCCGACACGAAGTCCTCCTGTGCTTGATAGAGACGCATCATGCCCAGCAAGTAACCACGCCGCGCTGTGCTGAGCTGATCGACACGTTGGTAGGCAGCCGCCGCAGTCTGCATGTCGCCCCTGGCCAGGGCCACCTCTGCGGCGACATACCACGTGGTGGGACGGTCCGGCTCTGACTCACACAGGGCTTCTGCGATGCCGCCGGCTGCGTCGATTTCCCCGGCTGCGAGGTGGACGCGTGCCATCAGGGACTGGGCACTCAAGTTGCTTCTCAGCTTCAGCCGCTGCTGCATCAGGCTGACGGCCTCCGGGAAGCGTTCATCGATCACCAGCGCTCTGACCCGCAGGTCGCGCAGCGAGACCAGGTCAGGATTCTTGGCTTGGAGTGCATCGAGGCAGGTGTGGAGGAGGGGCAAGTGTTCCCAGCGCAGGAGGAAGTTCAGCAGCCGGCTGCGTTCGTTGCTATCCAGTTGGGGTACTTGATCGGATGCCAGCCCAAGCTCAGCCAGCACGTCGAGGTCGGAGTTCATCTGGGTCTCCTTCACAGGCAGGCGGGATCGATGTCGGCGCCATAGTCGGGGACAACGTGTATCGCATGCACCAGCGACCAGTGCTCACCTTGCCACTTGCGGCTCAATCCTATCGTCAGGTATACTGCCTGGGCCGGCAGGCGTTCCATCAGGGCTTCTTTGCCGAGCCCCAAGTGGCTGTCCTCATCGCCGAGCCAGGAGCGTCCCAAGGCCCGCCATTTCAGATCGGTTACCGAGACACCTCGTGCGCTCTGCGCCCTGGGATGCTGAACATCCCCCGGTAGTGTGACACCCATGCGGGCCTGATACATGCCCGAGTACCGGTCAAGTGAGAATGATGCCCACACCTGTGTGGGCGCGATCAGACCCAGCGAGCGAGAGTGATGAACCAGTATCTCCTCTGGTGCCTGATCCAGGTAGCGGGGAAAGAATGCCGCGCGCTTGTCGCCCTCCAGACGCCGAATCAGTTTGGGACGGTTGTGGACGAAGTCGACGATCCAATCCTCAACGTGGGGCGGGTCAGGACGCGGCACGGACAGTGGCAACTCGATGACGTCGCAGCATTGGATCAAGTACCCGCTGCTATCCATCATATCACCGGGTAACACCGTGTCGAAGTCCCGCACCGGACGTACCAAGTACAAGCCTGTTGTGGCTGCTCTCTCACAGGTGAAGCCGGCAGTGCATATCCCGCTCAGCATCATGGTCATCGCCAGTACGAGGATTTCTTGAGTAGGCATCGTGCGCCCCCAATAGGTCTCGGGCCGCGGCCATTGTTGGCTGCTCCCCGAAGGCTGTGGCTACCTCGGTGTGTCCTTGGTGATGTGTGCTATGCCGGTTTGGTGTCAGAGATGAATGATCTCCACGTCAGGGAGGCACGATGCCCAGTACTCGGTGATGACACGCCGGTGGCAGAACTCGGCTGTCGGTTCCGCGCACAGAAGGCATGGTGCCTGGTAACGTGCCAGGATCTTCTGCCCCACTAGCTCAGCGCGTCGTTCTTCTAGCAGGTTGAGGATCTGGTCTTGGTATTCGGCCCACTGCTTTCCGTTCTTGCGGTAGGCATCAAACATATCGTCTGACGGTGCCAACTGGGGGTGGTGCTCGTAGGCGATGCCGAATCCCTCGGTCAACAGGAAGGCCAGCGTGTCCTTCTTTGTGTAGCCGGCCAGGTGGGAGGTATTTCGCAGGCGGACGTCGATGACAGCATCCACGCCTGCCTCTCGCAACTGCCCGATGAATACCGACAGCGGTTTGCGCTGGGTGCCGATCGTATAGATGGTAGCCATTGCGCCTCAGCCGAACAAGGTGAGTTGCTCGGGCTCGAGCGTGCCCGCGGTGCACGTGCCGTCGGGCTGGATGTGGCCCACGGAGACCCCCATATCGAGCAGAGTCTGTGTGATCAGGAGGTGGCGGTGACACTGGCGGTGGTCGCCCTCGCTGCACATCACCGTGATGGCTCGATTCTGTACCAGTGCTAGCAGCTTCTGAATCCCTACCTGATAAACTGGCGTGTCTGCCATACGTTTGTAGTCGGGGCGTTCCTGGCCGGGCACGAGGAAGGTGCTGTCGGCCGGCCGACCACCGAGGACATCCCCCATGTAGAGGTAGTCGATGCCGGCTTCTTCCAGATCGTGCTGCAGAATCTCGCGGTTGAATTGGTGGGCCCACTGGCTGTAGGGCCAGCTGCGTACGTCGACAAGCGTCACGATTTTGTACTGATGGAGGGTAGCGATGAAGCTCTCTGTGGCCTGGTTGCTGTGGCCGATGGTGAAGAGCGCGTGGGTCCCGTCCATATCACCTCCAGAAGGTGCTCTGAGATGGATGCCGGTGAGTGTGAGCCTACGTCATCCCACCGTCACGGAAGGAAGCCGGGTGTTGTCAGGGGTATTGTAGACCTCTGTTGTGGAGGTACAAGCGGCCCCTCGGTCTTCCACCGTGCTTGGCTTGAGGCCCAGAACTCCATGATGTCCTGTAAGGGGACGCGATCCACCGGCTCGCCGTTGAAGAGCCGGAGGAAACGCTCGCGATCGGAGAAGCTCAAATGGGAGTCCAGTTGCGTATTGCGCTGGTGTTGGAGTCGGGGGCACTGCCTGCGGCGGAGCGGGGGGGCGTGCATGCAGGAGCCGGTTCTGGTCGCGTGAGGGCCCACCAACACCCGCGGCATTCTGGGCGTCGATCGGCCTCCTATACCCCGCAGTGGTCGTTGGGGCTAGCTCTGGTTGATGTGCGGGTGCTTCCTTTGGATCTTGAACGCAAACGCGTGATCACAAGGCTTCTCCGGGGGCGGCGTGATGATCAGCCGGCCTTCTGTCAGGATCCAATCTAGCGGTCGATCATTGCCCAGCATGGTGATCGACGCTATCTCCTGCTCGTAGAGCCGCTCTCGCGCGGACTCAATCTCAACTTTCCCTTCGGGCCATCCCAGGCAGATGGCGTAGAGCGCGCCATCTTTCGCGGTGAAGCGGATGTCCTGAGCGGCATAGTCGACTTCCTCGTCCTCCATGAAATAGCCAGCCTTCTTCATCTCAGTTGGACCTTCCCCGTTGATCATCCAGGGGGTAGTTCCAAAGATAGCCTCGCCGTTCACATCCAACCACGCTCCCACACCGATCAGCAGTTCTTTCGCCTGCTGGGGGATCTCGCCGTCCGGTTTCGGTCCGACGTTCAGCAGCAGATACCCGTTCTTGCTCACGTTGTCGATGAGATAGTGGACGAGCGTCTTGACCGTTTTGTACTCGGTCTCCTTGAGATATCCCCACCCGGACCCGTTGTCAACCGTTGTGTCCGTGAGCCATTCGTGGTGCATCAGTGTGTCATGACGTCCCAGTTCGAGATCGGCCAGACCCGCACCAGGCACAAGATCGTGCCACTTGTACGTAACCAGAACCTCTTTGTCCCAGTCCAATCCTCGATTGTAGTAGTGAGCCAGCATGTCCCGCTTGTAGTGCTCCTGGATCATTCGTAGGCCGAAGTCGAACCACACTAAGTCCGGTCGATACTTGTCCATCACCTCTTTTGTCTTGCCCAGCCATTGCTTGAGAAAGGCCTGGCTTGGTTTGTCCTGAAGTCCCCATGCATCCTCGCGACGCTCAGACTCCGGCAGCTTCTCGGCCCATTCCTGATTGTGTAACTCTCCGTAAAGCCCTTGATTGGCGGGATCGCTCGTATCAAACTCCTTGCGCCAATGCGGGAAGAACCACCAGTTTGCGGCGTGGTGTAGGGCGACCATGTACTTCATGCCCTGCGCCCTAATTGCCGTTCCCAGCTCACCCACCACATCCCG
This sequence comes from uncultured Anaerolineae bacterium, assembly GCA_965602565.1. Classification (GTDB taxonomy): domain Bacteria; phylum Chloroflexota; class Anaerolineae; order B4-G1; family SLSP01; genus PWVB01. The sequence goes on along the minus strand of CBFCZM010000084.1, from coordinate 652 downwards.
CTTAGGTCCCATGTTGACCGCGCTCCACCGGGAATACTGCGTATCCCACATACAGAAGCCGTCGTGGTGCTCCGCGACGGGGCCGGCGAACTTGGCACCGGACCGGCTGAACAACTCAGCCCATTCATCAGGATCGAACTTCTCTGCGGTGAACTGCGGGATGAAGTCCTTGTATCCGAACTCCGAAGGGTGCCCATAGGTTTCCGTATGGTACTGATATTGCGCCGTACCTTCTCGATACATGTTGTAAGGATACCACGTTGCATTGGGACCTTTTGCTGGAACGGCATAGATTCCCCAGTGCGTGTAGATCCCGAACTTGGCCTCGCGAAACCATTGGGGCGTTGTGTGTTCCCTCAGGGACTCCCACGTTGGCCTGTATCTCCGGTCCATCGGGTTCTCTCCTTGCTCATGTAGGGTCGTTGCGCCGGTAGCTGTTCTTCAGGATGTGCTGGGTGACCCCCAGGTGCTGGACCACGAAAGGGGCAGAATGTGTGAGAGTCTGACCTTAGCGAACCAAGGTTACCAGACCTTGATGAACCTTGCCCGGAACAGCATAGCTGAGGCCCTGATACGGTCGGCCGTCACTTGTAAATGCTGTGCATCTGCCAGGCGTCCAGTGACCGCAGGGCGGCGTTGCGCCCCTGGGATC
>CBFCZM010000083.1:0-9081 GCA_965602565.1 uncultured Anaerolineae bacterium | reverse complement strand
GTCTTCTCACGATTCAGGTCTCTGGACAGCAGTTGAATCGTGAATGGTGAATCGTGACGTATCGAATCACCTAGCGATGACGAGCACCCCCTAATCGTCGTACCGTGTCTTGTCCCGCACGCACTTCATCAGCCAGCGCATGCGACCCACCCCGGTGCCGGCAGCCAGCGAGCCGGCGGTAGAGATGATGAGGCCGCCCGTACTGCCGGCCTTCTCGAAGTCGGAGATCACGCGTGCCTCGATCTCGCCAGCGCTGCCGTTGCGCAGCAGGAAGGGCGGCATCTGGCCGTTGATGAGGGCATCGGGCATGGTCTTGCGGATCAGCGCAGCATCGACCTCTGGCCCGTAGTTCACCTCGCGGATCCCCAGCTCGTACTGCATCTCCATCACGTGAGCCATCGCGCTATCGGAATGCTGGTAGCGGGGGGCATCGCCCGGGGCCATCGCGTTCAGCACGCGGTCCAGGACGGGGTAGCAGTACTCGCGGTAGAGGCGGCGGTTGAAGAGGGCGCTGTTGTCGTCCGTGATCCACCAGCCCTGGTGGGGATTGTTGCTGAACTCGCGCAGGACAGTGTTCAGCTCGACCATCTTCTCCGCCAGGATGTCGCGGAAGCGGTGCATCAGGCCGGGGTGGTCCACCATCCAGTAGAATACTGTCTCCACCTTCAGTACCGAGGTCATGATCGTGGCGGGACCACGGCTGCCGGTGCCCAACAACCGCAGCGGCTTGCCTGCAGCTTTGCGGGATTCCCACTCGGCACGATAGACCTCGGGCAGGGCCCAGGTGCGCACATCGGTGGCCTCGGCGCGGTCCAAGACCTCCGCGAACTCCTCCGGGTCATCGGTCACCGGTGTGAGCCACGGTGTGCCGCCCTCGTGGTACGAGAAGACGCAGCCGAATAGGTTCTCAATGCGATGTGGCTCGTGCTCCCACGTGTCCTCGCTGAAGAAGCTGCGCCCCACGTGCTCCTGCGTGATCGCATTGACCTTCTTGTGGAGTTCGTCGCGGTAGGCTTTGTCCTTGTAGTAGCGCAGCGTTGATTTCACATCGGCAAACTCGAAGATCCAGTGATCATCCGGCGAAAGCGACAGCGAGCACCGGGGCTTGTCGAGCGTGAACCCCCGGCAGAGGGCGTCCTCCTCCCAAAATGCCTCCACGTCGAGGTCTTCCGTCAGCGCCACGAACTTGGGCCCGATAAGCCGCATCAAGTTTCCTTCACCATCAGCTCTCGTCCGATCTGGAACGCCTCGCCAAGGAACTCGCCGACGCCGTAGTAGCCTCGCCCATCGGGTGCCCAGAGGAGCGGTTGCACTTTGATGATATCGAGGTGCCCGTTGCCGTCGAAGACGGTGTCCTCGCCTTTGACGTCCAGGACCTCGCCGATAAACATGGTGTGCAGGCCTACCTCCACGATGTGCGCGAGCTTGCACTCCAGGACCATCGGGAACTCGGCGACGTGTGGGGCGTCCACCAGCTCGCTGCGCACGGGCGTAAGGCTCGTCACCGCGAACTTGTCCACATCGCGACCCGAGGTGATGCCGGCGTAGTCCGCCTCCACCACATAGGCCCCGGAGGGGATGCTGATGGTGAAGGCCTCACGAGCCTTGATGTTGCCGTGCGAGTAGGTGGCGGCGCGCAGCGAGACTGCCACACTGGGCGGACGGGAGCAGCAGATGCCGCCCCAGGCCGCCGTCATCATATTGGGTTTGCCCTCATCATCGTATGTGCCGACGACGAAGACCGGCGTCGGGAAGACAATGCTCTTCGCACCACGTGATTGCTTCATCTTGCCCTCCAACTGTGGCTATGCAAATGCTGCCAATACTGCTTCCGGAGTCGGTGTGGCGCCCACGGCGAGCAGGCCGGCCAACCCTTCCGACCTTGCCTGCCCTGCTGGCCCGGGGGGGATGCGCTTGCCGGCCTGCGTGTAGAACGCGTTGCGTTCGGCGCGTGTCGGGAAGTGCTGCCGGGCCCAGTCACTCTGGTAGCCCAGGCCCATGGCTCGCTGCAGCGAGGTATGGCCGTAGACGAAGTAGGCCCCGTCAAGGAATGCACTGCGGACGGGCGCCAGCTCGGGCGCGTCGAATTGGTCGATAAGCGGACTGCCGTAAGCATTCATCTCCGTGCCCACGTTGATCGGCAGATCCAGCGCCCTCGCCAGGTCGACGACGTCGTAGAGATTCTGTAGCTTGATGGCCTTGGCGGCGGGGTCCGCGATGTTCCAATTGCGGTTCGGGACGATGTTCAGAGCGACGGCGCCCTTCGCGACAAGCAGACCGAAGAGCTCCTCGGCGGCCTGTTCGCCGGCCGTGGTGCCGTCCAGCCACGTGATCGTGGGCAGCGCGCCGCAGGCCGTGATCACGGTGTGTACCTCGTCCACGGTCGGGTAGGTGTCCGGCCCGGGCTGGACGTAGCCTACGCCGCCGCGCTTCATCAGTTTGGCGCGCACCAGGTTCTGGATCTGGGGGCCGTGATCGATGATCGCCGCGATCTGTTCCTGAGGTATGCCGAACTTGGCCGCCCAGAAGTGGACGGGATCGGTCACCATAGCCGCGGCGGCGCTCACATAGGCGCGGCACATGTGGCGCTCGGTGGCATTGCCTGCCGGCGTCAAGGGGAGGACGTCACGCTCGTAGTCGAGGGTCACAGGGTCCAGGAAGGCATTGACGCGCTCGACCATACGGCGGTTGCGCTCGGTAGCGCGCCGCCGCATATCGGCAAGGATAGTGCGAGCCTCAGAAGGCTCGTTAGCCTCGGAAGGCTCGTTAGCCTCAGAAGGCTCGCCAGTCCCGGAAGGCTCGTTGGTTTCGCGTTCGTCTTCCGGCACCCCGCCGGATGTGAAGCCGATGCCCATATGGTAGGTGATGCCCGGCTCGCCGGGAGAGTTGATGACCCGCGTGGCGAACTCCGGCAGATAAGCACGCGTCTCCATCCCGGCGGTCGCGCGCAGTCCAACCCGATCCGCGACGCTCAGGAACTCGTCCACGCCATCCAGGACATCGAAGTCGACGATGCCCATGAGCTTGTACCCCTGGCGTTTGGCGAGCCAGGCCAGCGCGGTGGGAGAGTAGCCGTAACCGTTGAACGAGAAGAAGGTGTGGCAGTGCATGTTGACGACGTCATCAGGCGCCGGCAGCGTGATCTCGCCAGCATCTGCCAGTTTGAGCAGCGCCTGTAGCGCGTCTGCGCGGGATTGCGGGCTGAAGTCGTTGAGCTGTACTTCCAGGTCTGCGATATCTTGTCTCATGACCTCAATCTCACCACGTCAGCACCTGATCAGCCGAAGGTCGCTCGCATACGATCACAGTAATACTGCACGTTCTCCCACTTGCTGTCCGGCGCCAGTCGGTGATCGGGACAGGGGATGTAGCCCCCGAGATCGACCAACGGCTTCATGCGCTCGATCTCCGCATCGACGGCGGCGTGGTCCCGCGTCATCACGACCTTGTTCATCCCACCGACGCCGCGCAGGCCGCGCCCGTGTAACTCGCGCCACGGGGCCATGTTGGAACCCCATGTGCCCACCTCGATGGGGAACATAGTGTTGACGCCGTTGTCCAGCCACGTGGGGATCAGTTTGTCGATTTTGCCGTCACTGTCGAGGGAGACGATGTCGATCCCGTAGCTGTTGACCAGCTCGGTGATGCGGCGGTAGTGGTGACCCGTGGCTTTGCGGAAGAAGCGGGGGCTGACCAGCGGACCGCTCTTGAAGGAGATATCCTCCCAGAAGTGCGCGAAGTCGAAGGGGGCCGGGCCTCCGTCGGGGCAGACGAGTTCCAGAGCCGTCTTGGCGCACTCATAGGCGAGGTCGGCTGTCGTGTCGACAATCTCCTGGAGCAGCACCGGATCGTCCGCCATCAAGTACGAGAGGCCGACGAGGCCCAGCCAGTCGCGGACTATGCCGAGGAGGCTGCCGACATGGATGCCGTAGGGATTCTCCCAGATGCCTCTCTGGAGATAGTCGAGCCCGCCCTGGTCGAAGCGCACCATTGTGCTGTCCACGTTGACGTGAGCGTGCGTGATGCGCTCCACCTCAAACTGCAGTTTGGGCAGGTAGAGCTCTTCCCACGAGGCCCGGTCTGTCAGCAGGTGCTCGATCTCCTTCGGAATGGAGCCGGCACCCTCCTTCACAAGGATCACGGTCCCTTCTACGTTCAGGACGTGGCGCGACCCATCGGGGAATTCCTCGATGAGCTTGGGCTCAAAGGCCGGGCGAAGGATGGTGTTCGGGCTGTAACAGGAGTACCAGTTGAAGTCAAAGCCCAGCTTCTCGCCAATGGCCGTGTCCGTCGGGTTGCCGTCGCCCCAACTGCGGGCCTGCTGCTCGGTGATGTGGCCTTCCTCGGCCCATTTGACCAGGGTCTCGTCCCAGTAGCCGAAGTGGACGACCGGCATCCGGTCATAGTCCTCGTAATGCAGGATTGCGCGTGCGCGTTCACGGTTGTTCATAGTTCAGGCTCCCTCTGTACCGATATTGATCATGGCGCGCAGGACACCATCACTATAGCCGGCCACGAGTTCGAAAGCATCGTGGATCTGCTCCAGCGAGAAGTCGTGGGTGGCCAGCGGGGCGATGTCGATTATGCCGTTCTGGATCATACGGATGGCGCGTGGGTAGGTGTGCTTCATTCTTCGTACGAGCTTGATGGTCAGGCCCTTGCGGCGGACCTGCGACGCGGTCATCACCATGCGATCGTCTGAAGGGATGCCGACAACTATCACTCTGCCGCCCGGGCGCGCCACGCGAGCGGCCTGGTCGGGCGTCTCTTCGGCACCGGCAGCCTCAAAGGCGACATCGACGCCGCGCCCGCCCGTCATAGCCATGATGGCCGCGACCACATCCTCATCCTCGGGATTGAAGACCTCGTCGGCGCAGTACTCCAGTGCGAAGGCGCGGCGATCGGCCTGGGGCTCGGTTATATAGACGGCACCAGCACCGGCGGCGCGGGCCACGGCGGCGGTGAGCAGGCCGATGGGGCCGGCACCAAGGACGGCTACCGTCTCGCCGACCTTCAGGTGAGCAAGATCGACTGTGTGGATGCCGATGCCCAATGGCTCCAGCAGCGAGCCCACCTCCGGGGTGAAGCCTTCCGGTAGAGGGAAGCAGTTCTCTGCGGGCATCACAGCATACTCGGCAAAGACGCCATCGATGGGCGGCGTGCCGCAGAAGCGCACGTCGGGGCAGATATTTGGATGACCGTGCTGGCAGTACTCGCAGACGCCGCAGGAAATGGCGGGTTCAACGGCGACGAGTTGGCCGATCTTCAGGCCCTCAACGCCCTCGCCCAGACCGGCGACCCAGGCCGAGAACTCGTGTCCCATCGTGATGGGATCCGTGATGATCTGGTCTCCGATCCCACCCTCAAGGTAGTAGTGTACGTCGGACCCGCAGGTGCCGACCGAGGCGATCCTGAGCAGGACCTCCTCGGGGCCGGCCTGGGGGACAGGGCCGTCCTCCACTCGCACGTCGCGAATGCCGTACAGTTTGGATACACGCATTGTGGCCGGTACGTTCATGTAGGTTGTCTCCTGCTAGGCAGATATCGAATCGCAAATCACAGATCACAGATCACAAGCGGCAAACGCGAATCGCGGATCTCAAACCGCGACGCGTGAACCGGAACCCAAGGATCAGAGGGGATTGCCGTCGCCGTCGAAGTAGAGTGCTTCCAGCGATGCGTTGACACCCGGGGCGCCGAAAAGCGGCAGGTTGCGCTGCAACATCACCTCGCCGAGACCGCGCACTGCCTCCAGGCTGAGCTCCTTGATCCCGCCGGCACTGAGTGCCAGGAAGATCGATTGGGCGGTGGACTCCAGCACTTCCACGTTCATCAAGGTCCACTCAATGCTATCCCGGGTCATCGTGACCAGCCCGTGGTTCGCCATAACAAAGCTGTTGTACTTCTGGAGGTAGGGGCTGAACTCTTCGGCCAGCGCATCGGTGAGCGGCTGCGCGTAGGGCACGACGGGCACGGGCCCGATCTCCGTCGTGGTCTCCGGATAGAGCGGGCGCATCAGGTGGTTCTTCCCGGCGCTGATCGCTATGGCGCAGACGTAGGGAGGATGGCAGTGGATGACCGAGGTCACATCCGGGCGTTCGTTGAAGAACTTCAGATACATCGGAAGCTCACCTGTTGGGCGCCGTTTCCCGTCGACGACATTGCCCGCCAGGTCGACAAAGACGACATCCTTGCTCTTCACATCGCCTTTGTTCCGCTGGGTCGGTGTGATTATCACCAGGTCTTGCTCCAGCTTCCATGCCAGGTTGCCACCGTAGCCCGTGACGTACATGTTGCGCGCCAGGCGACGGCAGACCTTGGTGAATGCCTCGACCTGGTCTTGATACTGCTTGCGCAGTTTCATTGCTGTTCCTTTTCAGTGGCTGAGTGCTTGGATTGGCTGCTGCCCGGTCCGGAGGCGGCCTTGGCTGTGCTACTCTCCCAGCAGCTTGCGCCGGTAGGCCTCATCCGGGCGGGTGTGGATGCGTTCCACGTTCTCCGGGGTCAGGAAGTGCGGCCCACCAGCGGCATATGCCCCCAGAATGACGCGAGCTGTCTTGACCATCATGGCTGTGATATTCTCAACCTGTTCAGCGGTCCGACCCAGGGCCACGAGGCCGTGATTCTGCATCAGGATGACCTTGGGGAGCTCGGCGTATGTGTCGATGTAGGCGTTGATACGGCTGCGGATCTCGCGCGCGAGGGGGATGCCCGGGTCGGTGTAGGGGACCAAGACCGGGGCGATGCCACACATCACGATCTCGTCCGGGAAGAGGCGCCCGCTGAAAGCTCCCGCAAAGGCGTCTGAGCACGTCAGCATGTTGACGGCTGTGGCGTGGGTGTGCCCGACGAAGTTCACGTCATCCAGACTGAGGCATAGCGCGTGGAAGACGGTCTCTGTGGACGGCCTGGTCGTGTTGTTGGGTGATGGCCAGCGGCCCGTCTCAGGATCCACGCGGGCCTCCATCAGCCGAGCCTTGATTCCTGCGTCGTCAAGGCCTTCCTCATCGAGGATAGCCAGGGCTCTGGCGAGCGAGACGCGTACAAAGCCATCTGCTTCAATCGAGGGCAGCTGGTGCCCGCTGGCCTTGACCCAGAAGGTCCCGTCGGCGTTGAGGCCCGAGGTGTTGCCCTCGCCCAAGATGACGTAATCGTTCGCGGGGTCCCCGAGGTGCTTGGACATCGCGACAAGCTGCTTTAGGGTGTCGTTCATTTTGCTGGGCTCCGTGTCCGGTATCTAGATATGTCCGGAAGTCCATTCTACTTGAGGCAAAATCGAAAGTCAAAGCTGAACAACGGCGAACTCAGGCACGTGCGGGCCTTTCCCGGAGGAGATGCCTCAGCGGACCTCAGGGGCTCGCGCACCCGCAGGGTTCGCTGGATCGTCTCTACGAGATGGTTGCGGTGATCGTCGGCGACCGAACGCGACAGCCCAACACCGCACCCAGGGTTGTGGCGGGTGGTGGCGCCCGTACAATGGTCTCGGAGTCAGCCTTCCTGTTGTCGAAGTTGGACGTTGATCTCCTTTCTCGTTTGATCCAATGCGTGGCCGCATTCCGATGGAGGTGTAGCATGGCGCCAATGCAGTCTGATGAACTGAGCAAGAACCGCGCAGCGTACTTCGATATGCTGGCGGACCTCGGTATGACCAAGCACTTCGGGAGCCTGGACGCCACGGAGGACCTGGTCAAGGGGTGCCGTATCAGTACGGGTAGCCTGGTGTTGGATGTCGGATGCGGGGTTGGGTTGACGCCGTGCTATCTGGCTCGGACCTACGGCTGTAACGTTACCGGTGTCGATATCACACCGAAGATGATTCCCGCGGCCCGCGCCGAGGCTAGACGTCGTGGTGTGGCGGATGCCACGCGATGGGCGATCGCCGACGCGCAGGCGCTGCCTTTCGTGTCCGGAAGCTTCGATACCGTCCTGGTGGAGTCGGTGAGCGTCTTTCTGGATGACATCGCGCAGGGCTTCCGGGAGTACGCGAGGGTTATCAAGCCTGGCGGCTACGTCGGGGTGACGGAGTCCACCTGGCTGGCGGAGCCGGATCAGGACACGGACGCCTTCTATACCATGATCGGCGGGACCGCAAAGACAGAGGAAGCCTGGCTGGGCTTGATGACGCAAGCTGGTCTGGTCGACGTTTCTGGCTATGCGTGCAGTGTTGACGTTCGCGCGGAGGCCCGTGGGCGGGTCAAACGCTTCGGTGCCGGGGGACTCGCGCGCATATTGATGCGTACCATACGCACCATTCTGCGCAGCAAGAGTGCCCGCAGCCTCTACAAGGACGCTATGGGCGCGGCGCCCGATGGTGTCCTCAAGTTGATGGGATACGGCGTCTTCGTTGGGCGCAAGCCGTCTCCATCTGAGTAGCGTCACTCGGCAACTCCTCACTTGTCTTCCTTACAGCGATTGACAGTGTCTGTGCTTGATTGTATAATGAAACCAAACGAAAGCAAACGGAGATAACCGTGTTTCTCGAAGAGCGACGCCAAGCGATCTTAGCCCTGCTTCAGGCCCACGGACGGGTTTCTGTGACTGACCTTGGCCAACGCTTTGGCGTCTCGGAGGTCACGATCCGCGTGGATCTCCAGGTACTAGTCGATCAGGGAGTGGCAGTTCGCACATACGGCGGCGCGATTCCAGTAGGGTATGGTATCCAGGAGCTCTCCCTGCTCCGGCGCCGTCAGCGCCAAGTTGCTGAGAAGGCCCGGATCGCCGCGGCTGCGGCCGAACTGGTGGGCGATGGCGAGGCGATCTTCCTTGACAGCAGCAGTACGACACTGGCTATCTTGCCCCACATCAAACAGCGGTTTGATCTGACCGTGGTCACCAATAGTCTGGTTGTGGCGCAGGAGCTATTGGGCTTTCCGAGAATCACCGTCGTGATGCCCGGGGGCACCCTGCACCACGATACCGTTTCGCTCATTGACGCCAGCGGCCTCACGGTTGTGGAGCGATACAAGATCTCCAAAGGCTTCTTCGGCGCCCACGGTCTGACGTTGGAGGATGGATTCACCGATGTCAGTGAGGCCGAGGCCCGACTCAAGCGCTCCATCGTCGGCATGTGCCGACAGGTCA
>CBFCZM010000082.1:0-9231 GCA_965602565.1 uncultured Anaerolineae bacterium | reverse complement strand
TAGAGAGAGGGCGACCGGCAGGTCGCCCTCTTCTTCATGCAACCGCGGACCGGATTGTCCCGTATATAGGATGTAGAAAGATGGACCGGGTTTGGCCCAGCTGCTGAACAACCGGCTGGGCTAGAGCCGCACCTGGATCCGGTTTCCACATATGGAAGACCAGACGCAAAGCACGTGAAAGGGTATTCTGTACGAATGTCGGTGAATCAGGATGGCCATGAGACAATGGAAGAGGACTTTCTGCGTTTGGCGCAGAAGGGCGATGCAGCATCAATCACCAAGCTGGTTGAGACCTATCAGCAGAGAGTTTTCAACGTCTGCTATCGGATGCTTGGCGTAACTACGGAAGCTGAGGATGCGACGCAGGAGGCCCTTGTCAAGGCTGTCACGAACCTGCATTCCTATGATGTCGAGCGCCCGTTCAAGCCGTGGATCTTGCGCATTGCTTCCAATGGGTGCATCGATCGGATCCGGCGCCGTAAGGATGCCCTGTCGTTGGATGGGATGGGAGAGGACGGCGCGTGGGAGTGGCAAGCGGGCAACAGCCCGAGCCCAGAGCGCGAGTATCTGCGCAACGAGCGACAGGCTGCAGTTCGTGCCGTCCTGGATGACTTGACTCCCGCTGATCGTGTGGTCGTGACGCTTTTCTACTGGGAAGGGATGCCGTATACAGAGATTGAGGAAGTCACCGGACTGACGGTCTCTGCTATCAAATCGAGACTATTCCGTGCCCGCCGGAAACTGGCGGCGTTGTTGGTTCAGGAGGAGACCTATGCCTGAGAAGCTGAGGATGTCTTCACGGGACATGCATACTGAGGCGTGGTGGATTCGTGTCTTGGACGATGAGCTGACGCCGGATGAGGGGTTGCGATGGAAAGCGCACCTGCTGACGTGTGAGAGCTGCCGGCAGGAACTGGCTGCATTGACGCGTCTGGATGTGTTCTTGAGCCGGGCTCCGGCGCCACCTGCGTTGCCGGCGGATTTCACGGACACGACGGTGCAGATGATTGCCAACAAGCAATGTTGGCGCCGGATGTTGGGCTTTCTTGCCGGGTCGTTGGGTGTTGCCGCGGCCAGTCTGCTGATTGCCGGTGTTGCTGGCTCGATGCTCTCCTCATTCGGACAGGGCGTCGGCGTGATGTACACCGCGCGCGAAGTCCTTTTGCACTCGGTTGTCCAGACTGTGCTGGCTCTATTGGTCCGGTGGCGGACGATACTGCCATATATGGTGGGGACTGCCTTGGTGGGCTACGTCTTCGCTATGCCGAATGGCCTGCTTATGACGTTTGCCTTTGTCTGGCTATCCAGCGCCCGGCGTGCCCGTGGCGTGGCTTGAGCTCGGACCGGTTTCCGAGCGCCGTTGCGGTGCGTTAGGCGGCTGGTGACAGCCCGGAGTTCGTGTTGAGTGGAGGGTAATGATGAGAAAACTATGGCTTGGTTTCATGGCTGCGTTGCTGCTGGCGCTACTGGCGCTGCCCATCCTGGCCTCACCGGAGGTGCAGGAGGGGGGCGGTGTTCACTTCGGGGTCTATACGCTTCAGCCCGGTAACCGCGTCAACGGCGATCTGGTCGTGATCGGCGGTCCGGTTGAGCTGGGAGCAGGATCGGTGCTGGGCGGGGATCTCACCGTCTTTGGCCCATTCACGATGGAGACCGACGCGGTTCTCGAGGGCCAGCTTGTCGTGATGGGCTCGGCGGACGTGTCGGGCACGGTCGAGGGGGATCTCTTCACGGCCGGCTCGTTGATGCTGCGGGAAACCGCCTACATTGAGGGTGATGTGGCCGCTGCCGGCAGTGTGGACCAGGCACCCGGTGCGGTCATCGAGGGCGAGTTCGCACCGATGGATTCACAGGATTGGGATCTGCCGGAAGGCATTACCGTGCCGAGTCCCTTTGTCTGGCCCCGGACGATCGAGCGAACTGTCGAGGTCAATCGTACGCCGCGTTGGGTGACCTACTTCCTGAACCTGGTGAAGGGCATCGCCGGGGTTGTGATGCTGAGCCTTCTGGCGCTGGTGACTGCCAGTCTCTGGCCAACCCACGTTGAGCGTGTCGGCCGCGTGGTGGAGGAGGCGCCGTTGCCGGCCTTTGGTGTGGGCCTTCTGTCATTGATCCTCGCGGCAGTGGCCGCTGCAGTGCTGGCTATCACAATCTGTCTGAGCCCGTTTGCTTTGGTCGGCATGGTCATTGTCGGTATCGGTGTTCTGCTGGGATGGGTCGCGCTGGGGCTGGTGCTCGGACGCAAGATTCTGGGTGGCGTGTTCAATCAAGCGGAGCCGAAGGCTGTGATGGCCGCTGTAGTTGGCACTGCGTTGGTCTCGTTCATTCTGGTGCTGGCACGCGCATTTGGGGCGCTCAACATTTTCTTGCTCTTCCTGCTTGTGCCTCCGGCTGCCGGGGCAGTGGTCCTGACCCATTTTGGTACCGTCCCCTATGCAACACGCGGCGGGGGCGGCTCACCTTCATCGCCATCGCGGCCCCCGGGTGGGCCTGCGCCCCGCCCGCCAGCGGCGCGACCTGCAGCGCCGGCGGCGCAGGAGATCGTTACGCCAGGGGCTGCGCCGAGCGGCGGTGATGAGACGATCCTGCCGCAGGGCGATGCTGATCGAGTTCCAGCCTCGCCTGCGGAGGGCGTGGTGGCTGAGACGGAACCCGAGATGGTGTTGGAAACTGCCTGAGGGCAAGTTGGGCACTACGCTGAGCCCTGGCGTGAGGAACGAGAGATGCCAACGGACAAACGATACGAACGTCAATTGGCGATGCCGACGATCGGCGAAGCCGGGCTGGCCCGGCTTCAGGCTTCGCGCGTGCTGGTCATTGGTGCCGGTGGGCTAGGCTCACCGGTCCTGCTGTACCTGGCTGCTGCCGGCGTGGGGACCCTGGGCATAGCTGACAACGACAAGGTGAGCGAATCCAATCTGAATCGCCAGATCCTGTACACCACGGAGGACATCGGACGCAGCAAAGTGATGACAGCCGTTCAGCGCGTCAGGGCGCTCAATCCCGCGACGAAGGCGATCCCTCATGAGGAACGGGTCCTTCGCGAGAACGGACTGCAGCTTGTCGGTGGGTATGATTTGGTCGTCGATGCCAGTGACAATCTTGAGACCAAGAGCCTGATGAATGAACTGTGCGTCGATGCCGGCATCCCGCTGGTGTGGGCCGCCGTCACGCGCTGGGAAGGCCAGATGGGGGCCTACGTGCCGGGTCACGGCTGCCGTGCTTGTGTGTTCCCCGAGCTTCCGGAGCCGGGCACCTATCCTTCTCCGGCAGAGTTGGGCGTCGTCGGGGCCGCTGCCGGTGTGATGGGCGCCCTGGAGGGAGTTGAGGCACTCAAGCTTCTGCTTGGCGTTGGCGATAACCTGGCCGACCGGCTACTGCTGTGGGATGGCCTGCATGGTACGGCTGACATGGTCAGTTGCGAGCGGAATCCCCACTGCCCCGTCTGCGGGTAGCGGCTGAAGTGAACAGACAACCGGGGCAGTCAAACTGTCCCGGTTGTCTCATGGTGAACTGACTGTAGCTAGTATGACTTCCCGAGGATCGCGACCTCGGTGGCGGGTTTGCCCGTGTAGATGCAGGTCCCCGAGCCGCCGGGCTGTTCGTCGGGGATGCAGCGCACGGTGGCCTTGGTCTCATCCTTGAGGCGGGCCTCGTCCTCGCGGTCGCCTGCCCACCACGCCCGAGCGAAGCCGGTCTGAATGGCCTCTTCGAATTCATCAGACGTCTCGACATCCCGGATGTTGCTGTCGCGGAAGTCTCTTGCCTTCTGGTAGATGGCATCCTGCACCGTCTCCAGCATCGCGGGGATGCGTCCCTCGATCTCGGACATAGGAATCAGCACCTTGCCATCGCGCCCGGGGATGTCACGCCGCGCGACCATCACGTTCTGCTTCGCGATATCGCGGGGACCGATCTCAATGCGCAGCGGCACCCCCCGCATCTCCCAGTCATTGTACTTCCAGCCGGGTGAGAAGCCCTCGCGATCATCCAGCTCCACCCGAACCAACTTGCTGAGCCGCTCTCTGATCTTCCTGGCGGCGTCCAGAACGGCCTCGCGTTCCTTGTTCTTGCGCCAGATCGGCACGATTACGACCTGAATCGGCGCGAGGTGCGGTGGCAGCACCAATCCCTGATCGTCGCCGTGGGCCATCACGACTGCCCCGACCATACGCGTGCTGACGCCCCACGACGTGGTCCAGGCATATTGCTGTTCGTTCTTCTCGTCGAGGTACTGGATGTCAAAGGCTTTGGCGAAGTTCTGTCCCAGGAAGTGGCTTGTGCCGGATTGGAGCGCCTTGCCGTCCTTCATCATCGCCTCGATGGTGTAGCTGGCGATGGCACCGGCAAACTTCTCGCTCTCGCTTTTGCGGCCCGGGATGACGGGGATGGCGGCTTCTTTGACGCAGAAATCGGTGTAGACGCCGAGCATGCGTAGCGTCTCCTCGATCGCCTCTTCCTCCGTCGCGTGGGCCGTGTGGCCTTCCTGCCACAGGAACTCAGTTGTGCGTAGGAAGAGACGCGTCCGCATCTCCCACCGCACGACGTTGGCCCATTGGTTGATCAGTAGTGGAAGATCCCGGTAGGATTGGATCCACTTCGAGTACATGTGACCGATGATGGTCTCAGAAGTGGGGCGCACGACCAGCGGTTCGTCGAGTTCATTGCCGCCACCGTGGGTGACGACGGCCAATTCCGGCGAGAATCCTTCGACATGCTCGCTTTCCTTTTCCAGGAAGTCCATAGGGATGAGGAGGGGGAAGTAGGCGTTGACGTGTCCCGTCTCCTTGAATCGAAGGTCAAGCTCGTCGCGGATGCGCTCCCAAAGAGTGTATCCGTAGGGCTTGATGACCATGCAGCCGCGAACTGGCGAATAGTCGGCCAGGTCGGCTTTCAGCACGATCTCGTTGTACCATTTGGAGAAGTCCTCGCTCTGTGGTGTCAGAAACTCTGCCATATTCTCCCTTACACTCCCTTGCCTGTGATGTCTTCGCTAAGCTGTTGGGATCCGCTGCAGGTGGCTGTCAACAACCGCTACCTGCAGCGACGACGTCGTAAGTGATCATCCGAAGTAGATGTACATTGATGATATCTGTATGCTGATGCTGCGTGTGCCGGATCCCCGCCATAACGATGGTTGTGGCCGTGCGGGAGCAGGGGAGGCTCAGATCGGTGTATGAGTCACAAGAAGGTCCGGGATTCTTTGTGTGCGCCACGGGGCCCGGCTACACAAGGTCCAGCTTCTCTGGATAGACAGTGCGTCGGTCGACATAGCCCCAACGTAGTGCGTGGTCGGTTCCCCTCCCGTTGAGCAATGCCTGTGGCCGGTCGTGATTCCCGTTTACACGGAGGGCGTGCTCCACATGCGTTTGCGTCCCCATGGAATCCACATAGCCATCAGACAGGTCACCACACCCGGTGAGCACGTCAATCATTCCGGTCAACTGGTTAAGGTTCGATTAGCACGGCGGACCCACGACTTCGTCACGCATTGCCGGAACGCGCTTCGCGTACCACTTCCCTCCGCCAGTGGACGTGCGACAGCCTCGTCGCGCTCGCGGAGCCCTGGGCAGCGGCTATTCCGGGCCGGCTATGCCGGTCCCTTCTGTGTCGGGCTCGGTGCGAATCGCTCATAGTTGATGGACAGCTTCTCCATCACGGCATCGCCGAGATCAATCTCGGTCAGATAGGCCAGCTGCAGCAGATAGAGCAATACGTCGGCAAGTTCTTCAGCAAGAGCCTCGCTGTTCGCGTGCTCTCCCCACTGGTAGTGCTCGAGCATCTCGGCGGCCTCGAGCGACAGTGAGACCGCGACGTTGCGCGGTGACTGTTCGTACGGTGAGTCCGGCCTGTACCACCCCATCGCCGCGACAAAGGCGTTCATAGCGTCGGTTAGCTCCTGGAGGGTCGGCGAGTTCCCCGACGATTCCGCCTGGGCTGGGGATGGTTGGCCTGGGTTTGCGTTGTCACTCATGGTCGGCTGTCTTCTGACCGTGGCCAGACGGACACCGTGGCCGCGGTGGTGGCAGTATACCGTGGTCCACAGCGTCCGACAATGTCAGGCGTTCCATCTTCGCAGAGCTTCAACGAAGAGGCGCACGCCAAATCCGGTGCCGCCTTGGGGAACGTAGGGATCTGCTTTATCACGGATTCCCAGCCCAGCGATATCAATGTGGGCCCACTTGATCCCGTCCGGCACGAACTTGCTCAGGAAGTAGGCCGCAGTGATGCTGCTGGCGGCCCGCCCCCCGACGTTCTTGAGGTCGGCGACATCGCTTTCCAACTGCTTTCCGTACTCCTTGAAGAGCGGCATCGGCCATACACGCTCCTTGGCAGCCTCGCCGGCAGCGACCAACCGGTCTATAAGGCCTTGGTCCCCCATCACGGCGGCCGCGTGGTCACCGAGGGCTACGATCCGTCCGCCGGTCAGCGTAGCAATATCAAAGATCGCGTCAGGCTGGAACTCGCCAGCGTAGGTCAGGGCATCCGCGAGTATCAGACGGCCTTCGGCATCGGTGTTGATGATCTCGACACTGAGTCCGTTGAGCGATCTAACGACGTCGCCGGGCTTGGTCGCTTGAGCATCGGGCATATTCTCGGTGACCGGGGCCAACACGACAACGTGCATGGGGAGATTGAGAAGCGCGACGGCGCGTAGGGCGCCCAATACGGCAGCTGCGCCGCCCATATCGCCCTTCATCTTCTCCATGCCCTGGCTGGGTTTGAGAGAAATGCCCCCTGTATCGAAGGTGATTCCCTTGCCGACCAAGACGACGGTGGGGAGATCCGGCACACCTGCATTGTGTTCCAGCACGATCAGCCGCGCCGGCTCGTTCCCACCGCGGTTGACGCTCAGGAATAGGTGCATCCCCAGGTCTTCCAGGGTGGGCTTGTCAATGATCCTGCATACCGCACCGGTCTCTGTGGCGATCTCCTGGGCCACCTGGGCCAGGTAAGAAGGGGAGGCAATGTTGGCGGGGCGATTGACCAAGTCGCGGGCCAGCATTGTGGACTCTGCCACGATCTGCCCCCGGCGCAGAGCTTCCTGCATCGCAGCCAGATCGTCCTGCTCGGAGATCACGACAACTAGTTGCTCGGGATCGGCTTGATGGTTCTCGTCCTGCGTCTTGAGCTCGTTGAACCTGTAGAGTCCCAGGAGCGCGCCTTCTGTCACTGCTTCGGCTGCTGCTGAGGTGTCTGGCACGCGGGACAGGTCCTCTGCGTCCCCGCCAAGTACGATCGTGTGCAGCGCGGATAGCCCGAGCGAACGTGCTTTCTGTGCTGTGGTTGCGGACGCCTCGCGGATGGCGTTGAGCGTGATCTCCTCAGGCTTCCCGAGGCCAACAAGAATGATGCGCTTGGCAGGGAGCTGGCCGTGCGTGTAGAGCACCAAGGTCTCGTTGGTCTTGCCTTTGAAATCCCCATCGGCGATGATCGAGCCCAGTTCTCCGTTGAGGGCTGTGTCCAGCTCACCAACCGTACCTGTCAATGGGATTCCGGTCCCTTCAAAGAGACCCACCGCGATCGCCGGCGTTTCCTGTTCACCAACGTCGCCCACAACAGCCCTAATCTCCATAGTGCGAAGCCTCCAGGTTAGGTTATGTATCGGATAGGTCGATTATACCACACTGGTAGATCAACAATCCGCACATTGCTCATTCTGGAATACGCCTTGGTAGTTCAGGCCCTGACAGCAGCAGGCACTATCGCTGACACTGCATCTGCCATCCACCCGCAACCGGGTCCCCGCCCGGAAGACGTGCCACCGGCACGTCTCTACAACGTGGCACACCGTCGCAATCATCGTGGAACGTGTCGCCGGCACGTCTTGACCCGTGGCAGTCTGTGTACTGCGGTGGCTGACGGATTGCGGGGCACTCTAGTGCACGTAGCTCTCTATTGTTCCAGATGTGAAACACGCCCCTCAAGGACCAAAGGCGAGAGGACTGACCCCAGGGCCTCTCAGAAGACGTGGACGGCTGAGGCTTTGAAGCCGATGGACACCTCCTGACCCACCGCCAGTTCCAACTCCTCCAGCGAGCGCCGCGTGATGACGCAGGTCAGGTCAGGGGGAAGCTGCACGGTGACGTAGAGGAGCGTCCCGCGGTCGGTGATCTCGACGATCCTGCCCCGGAATGTGTTGCGCACGCTGGACCGGCGTAGCTCCTGAAAGATGAAAATGTCCTCTGGGCGGACGGAAGCGTGGACCCGCCCGGTCAGTTCCGTCACCACGGCGATCCGGATCCCATTGAGGGCGAGCAGCTTGTACCCGTCCTTCCCGGGCTGCAGGTCGCCCTGAAGGATGTTCCGGACACCCACAAAACGGGCTACAAACTCAGAAGCCGGCCTCCTGAAGATCTCCTCCGGTGGCCCCACCTGCACGATCCGCCCTGCGTTCATCACAGCGATGCGGTCGCCCAGGGCGACAGCTTCCTCGAAGTCGTGGGTGACGTGGATCGTGGTGGTGCCCAGCGCTCCGTGCAGACGCGCTAACTCGCGCTGCAGGTCTTCCCGGGTGGGAGGGTCAAGGGCGCTGAGCGGCTCATCCAGCAGCAACAGCCGGGGCTTGACGATCAGCGCTCGCGCCAGCGCCACCCTCTGTTGCTCGCCGCCGCTGAGCGTGCTGGGGCTGCGATGGAGCAGGTGCTCAATGGACAGGAGCTCCGCCATCTCGTTCACCCGCTGCCGGGCGACTGCGCGCGCCTCCCGGCGGGGCAATACTCTGTGCCGTCGTCCGCGACGCCGTCGTCCGCGACGCTGTGTCAGGCCGAAGGCGATATTGTCCGCCACGTTCAGGTGCGGGAAGAGTGCGTAATCCTGGTAGACGAAGCCGATGCCGCGCCCCTCCGGCGGCGTGGTCGTGGCATCTTCCCCATTCATCAGGATCTGTCCCCGGCGGGTGCCGTGCAGCCCGGCGATGGTCTCGAGCAGCACGGTTTTTCCCCCGCCGGTCGGGCCGAGGATAACCATATACTCGCCGGGCGCCACGTCCAGCGCGATCTCACGGAGGTGAAACTCGCCCAGGTCAACCGACAGATCGCGAACTTGCACGCCCCCGCTCACTTTCCACCTCGCCTGCCGGCCACGATCCGCAGCGTCACAAATGTCGTCAGGCAGATCAGGAGGATCAACGTAGCTACCGGGCGCGCGTATTGCAGACCAAAGGACCCGAACCGCTCGTACAAGAGCACCGGTGCGACCGTCGGGTAATAGGCCAGGATGACCACGGCT
>CBFCZM010000081.1:0-9291 GCA_965602565.1 uncultured Anaerolineae bacterium | reverse complement strand
GGGAAGGACCGAGATGGTCAAGGGTGACTGGATCGGGCCCGGCGCGGTCATCATCGACGTCGGCATCAACCGGGTCGACGACCCAACCCGCAAGCGTGGCTACCGCCTGGTCGGCGATGTAGCCTATGATGAAGCGAAGGAAGTCGCCGGCTGGATAACCCCCGTGCCGAGAGGGGTTGGCCCGATGACCATCGCGATGCTGCTGCAGAACGCGCTGATAGCGGCGAAACGCACCGCCGGGCTGTGATCAGCGACGCCAATCGGCAGTCGCCTTCCTGAGGCAGAATCACCATTCACGGATCCGCAGTATCGCCGCGCTCTCCTTCGCCTTTCGACGGGAGCGCGGCGATTGGGCCATGCACGCGTAGCTCTCAACAGCAGGCAAGCCATCGTACTTGGAGGCAAGCCAGGACAGAGACGCTGACCGTGGACTCCCTCAAGCAGATCTTCCGTTTCCCATTCCAACAGGAAGGTTGGCAGCAACCTTTCCTGATCGGAAGCGCCCTCATCTCAGCCGGGTTCTTCATCCCCATCGTGCCCTTGGTCTTCGTGGCCGGATATGTCGCGCGCGTGATGGCACAGACGATCGCCGGTGAGACTCCGCGCCTGCCGCGTTGGGAGGATTGGGGGGAACTGGGTCGGAATGACCTCAGGGTGGCCGCCACCAGCCTCATCCACCTGCTTCCTGGGGCTGTCATCTCCATCGGGGGGTTCGTCGCCTATATGGGTGTCAGCATGCTCTTCCCGCCGCTGCTGATCGCAGTCCTGGGTGAGGATGCGATAGTCGGCGTACTCATCATGCTCACCGTACTCGGTGGGCTGCGTGTTCTCTTCCTCAGCCTGGCTGTGGGATCAGTCCTGCTGCTGGCTGGCGGCATCCCACTGCCTCTGACAACCGCACACGCGATCAGCGAGCACAACTTCACCGCAGCCTTCAAGATCGGCGAGTGGCGCTGCTACCTGCGGCGGGACCGGCTCGCATACTTCGTCGTGTGGGTGCTGGTTGCGGGGCTAAGCGCGATCACATAGGGTGTGCTGAAGCTCGCCTGCTACTCAATCGTATTCTGCACCGTGGTCCCGTTCCTCATGGCGCCGCTGAGCTTCTACACGTCCCTGGCAAGCGCCGCGCTGTTCGGGCGGATGTACAGCCGGATAGGAGACACTCGGCCGTCAGAGAGCCCACGTCAGTGAGCGCAGCCAACCGTCCTCTGCCTTGGAGGTGATTGTCGGGCCCTTGACAATTGATGCTCTTGCAGTTCCCGCTGTTGAGCAAACGGATCGACTGACAAAGCCGACCAAGCAGAAGACCGCGCGTCGAACGCTGCGGGGTGTTCTGCATACGAAACAATGCCGCGAGCGCGCTACGACACCCTCGCGGCACGCTGATCCTGGCCCTACATCGTGCTCGGCGGCGTCACGCCCCGGGCAGTCCCCACCTCCACGAGTTGATCGAAGACCTTGCGCGTCAAGGGAACGCCACGCTGCTCGCACATCGCCGCACTCTCCAGCTCCTTGAGGCCTGCGAAGTAGACCCGTGTCGCGCCCTCTGCCGGCGGCGAGTTGCGCAGATCCGCAAGCATACGATCCATGTCGTGGCGGAACGCCGGAGGATCACGAAAGGACGCGATCTGGAGGGCGCCGAAGAAATGGCTGACGCGCGCCGAGGAGCCCGGCTCATCGGAGATACCTGATCCGAAGGCCGACGCTGACAGCACACCGCAGAGGATGTCAACCATAACTGAGAGCCCAAAGCCTTTGTGGCCACCAAAGGCTTCGCCAAGACCTCCCAACGGTAGTATGCCGCCACCAACCTGGTAAGTCAGATTGTGGAGGATCTCAGTCGGGTCAGTACCCGGCCGGCCCCTGGCATCCACAGCCCACCCCTCCGGCAATGACTTCTCCGCGCGGCCGTACACCTC
The DNA here is from genome assembly GCA_965602565.1 of uncultured Anaerolineae bacterium. GTDB lineage: Bacteria > Chloroflexota > Anaerolineae > B4-G1 > SLSP01 > PWVB01. Next base: position 7,372 of record CBFCZM010000081.1, on the reverse strand, counting down.
AACCTTGCCGCGAGTGACGACGGTCGTCGCCATGTCCAACACAAACGCGCCCTCCCGGTCAGCGGGAGCAGCAAACGCGATGGGGTTCGTCCCCATCATCGGTTCTCGCCCAAAGGTGGGCACACCCAGGGCAGCCGTGTTGGTCATCGCGACACCGATCATATCCTCATCCAGCGCCATCATCGCGTAGTAGCCGGCGATGCCGAAGTGATTGGAGTCGCGGACACACCCGAAAGCGGCCCCACTCAGTCCCGCCTTGTCAATGACATGCTTCATCGTGCGGACGCTGACCGGTGCGCCCAGGCCACCGTGGGCGTGAACCAGAATCGAGGTAGGCGTCTCGCGCAACACCTCCAGTTCGGCTTCGGGTCGCATCAACCCGATCTCCAGTCCGTGCACGTATCGAGGCAGTCGGGCAACGCCGTGTGAGGGAATACCGCGAGCATCAGCCGCAACCAGAACCGACGCGGCCATAGCTGCATCCACCTCCGTCAGAGCCAGTGTCTCGAACACACACTGGCAGAACGTCTCCAAAGCCACCAGCTCTACCCGAATCCCACTGTCCTCCACGGATGCCTCCTTGCCACATCAAAGCCACAACTGGCCACCTACCGCGCATGAAGCGCCGGAGCAAGAACTATCTGCCGCCACAGCGTCGCCCCCACACCAACAACGGCGTTGGTGCCGCTAGTGTACACAAAGCCGCGCGGCGTGCAATACACGATGACCCCAGACTCTCAGTTGCCAAACCGACAAGCTATGCCATAATGACGTGGAGGGACTGCCGCCGGCCATGTGCGATCAGACATCGAGAAGATGTGCCAGCGAGCGGCTGCAGAGCACGTAACACGACAGACTGACGCCCAGAGGTGTCACCCCTCGGGTGACATAGGGCGTAAGCCACATTTTCAGAACGAGGAGTCAGCGATGCGAGTCAAACAAAGGATGACCCTGAACCCGGTAACCGTCACCCCAGACACTTCGGTGTCCGAAGCACTCAACGTCATGCGCCAGGCGCAGGTGCGGAGGATGCCGGTCCTCGATAAGCATGGCCACCTTCTGGGCATTGTCGCGGAGAAAGATCTTCTCTACGCATCCCCCTCACCGGCGACCAGCCTCAATGTATACGAGATTGGATACCTGCTTTCGAAGCTCAAGGTCAAAGAGATCATGACCAAGGACGTCGTGACCATCACTGAGGACGCCCCGCTGGAAGAGGGCGCCCGTGTTATGGTAGACAACAACGTCGGCGCTCTCCCGGTCATGCGAGGGAAGGAACTGGTCGGCATCATTACCGAAACCGACATCTTCAAAGTCCTGCTTGAGATGATGGGAGCCCGCGATGAGGGGATTCGCCTCAGTCTGACAGTCCACGATGAGCCGGGCATGCTCAGCAAGATCGCAGGCGCCATCGCCGCCATCGGCGGGGATATTGTGGCGCTGGGTGCATTCTACAGCGATGGGCGTCGCCGCGGGAACCTTGTGATCAAGGTCTGCTGCGTGAGCGCTGAAGCGCTGATGAATGCAATGGGAAGCATCGATGTGACGGTTGCCAGCATCCTCGGCGCGTAGAAACAGTCACCGCCTATCCAGCTGATTCCCAGCCGACGCTATCCGACAGATCTCGACACCACCAATGCGCATCGGGCTCATTTCAGACACACATAACAACCAGAACCAGACCAGACAGGCGCTGGCAAGGCTGCAGCAGGAGCAGATCACGACGGTGCTCCACGCGGGCGATGTTACCAGCGCCCAGACTCTCCGCCTCTTCAAGGCATTTGATGTCTGGGTCTCCCGGGGCAACATGGACCACGACCCAGCCCTCAACGCAACGGCGCTGGAGCTCTTCGGGCCGCAGCGGCTGGCCGTGATTCACAAACTTGCGCTTCATGGACACACAGTGGCGCTGCTACACGACGCTGAGTCAGCTGCCGCCCGTGAACTCATCCTGTCGGGAGACTACGACTATGTGATTCGCGGTCACAGCCACCATCCACGGGATGAGGAACTGGCCGGCACCCGAGTGATCAACCCAGGAGCTCTTGGGAACACCCGGTGGCGCCGGCCAACCTTCGCTATCCTGGATCTGGCAACCGGTGATCTGAGTTGGGTGAGGTCCTAGCACAGTGAGCGCATTCACTGGACCGCTGCGGAGTTGGCCACCGAACTGTGATCCGGCAGACTCAGCGTCCGCGAGTACGATCTGTTCTCAAAGCCCCGGTGAGACACGAGGCTGCCGTGCCCAGGGATCCGCCTTCCCATCGCGCCGGCACGACATCCCAGCGAGGCAGACTGCTTGGGCAATCGGGAACTTCCGAGGGACTCCTGATGAATGCCCCCGATCCAGCCAGAAGGAGGCTCACCCATGACGGAGCAGACATCTGCCGACCCGATCGTTCGCGTGAGGAATCTGCACAAGGCCTATGGAGACCTTGATGTCCTGCAAGGCGTGTCTTTGGACATCCGCAAGGGCGAGGTCGTGATCATCATTGGGCCCAGCGGGACGGGCAAGAGCACGCTGCTACGTTGTGTCAACCTGCTCACGAGACCTGACGCCGGTCAGGTCTGGGTAGACGGTGTCGAGGTCACCTCACCGGACTGCGATATCAATGCGCTGCGAGCCGAAGTTGGCATGGTCTTCCAGGAGTTCAACCTGTTCCACCACCTCACCGCGTTGAAGAATGTGGCCATCGCCCCGATTAAGGTCAAAGGAACGCCCAAGGAAGAAGCCTACGAGCTGGCCAGGTTTGAACTGGAGCGGGTTGGACTGGAGGATAAGGTCGACGCCTATCCCGGACAACTGTCGGGTGGGCAGAAGCAGCGCGTGGCCATCGCTCGCGCCCTGGCCATGAACCCCAAAGTCATGCTGTTTGACGAGCCCACCTCAGCACTGGATCCAGAACTCATCGGCGAGGTGCTCACCGTCATGCAGAAGCTGGCCGAAGAACACATGACTATGTTGGTGGTCACCCACGAGATGGGCTTTGCCAGGGAGGTCTCCAACCGCATCATCTTTATGGAGGGGGGACACATCGTGGAGGAAGGCCCTCCTGCACAGCTCTTCTACAATCCGGAACATCCACGAACTGAGGAGTTCCTCGGCAAGATCGCCGAGCTGTACGGGGAGGAATAGGCGGCAAAGCGAGCAAACGATAGGGCGAGCAGGCTACGTCGGGACGTTCTGCTCTTTCGCTTGATCGCTTACTCGCTCAATCGCACTGTCGGAGTCATCCATGCCTACACTAACCGAGTTCTGGAACATGATCTGGCCCGGCCTGGGCGAGGGGCTGCTGGTTACGCTCAAGCTGAGCGGTGGCGCGCTGGTGATTGGCTTCCTTGTTGGGCTGCCGGTCGCGCTGATCCGGGTTTACGGGCCCAAGTCACTGCGCCCCGTGGCCACGGCCTACGTGGATGTCATCCGCGGGACCCCGCTCCTTGTGCAGCTCTTCTTCATCTACTACGGACTCGCCGACCCCAACATCAATCGCCAGCTCACCAGCATCGGCCTTCCCAGCGGACTGCTGGTGCTTGAGCCTATGATCGCCGCCTATGTCGCCCTCGGCCTCAACAGTGGAGCCTACCAGGCGGAGTACTTCCGCGGTGCACTCCAGTCCATAGGCAGCGGGCAGATGATCGCCGCGCGAGCCCTGGGAATGACCCGTGCCCAAGCCATCGTGAGCATTGTCCTTCCGCAGGCCTTGCGCGTTGCCGTCGCCCCGTGGTCGAATGAAGTCGCCTATATGGTGAAATACACCTCCATTGTCTCGCTGATCGCGGTTTCGGACCTTTTCGGACAAGCGCGTCGCATCATGAGCAGGCACTACAATCAGATGACGATGCTTCCGCTCGTTGGCCTCATCTACCTTGCCATCGTGATGCTGATCACCTGGCTGATGCACTACGTGGAACGCAGCACCCGCATTCCCGGCATCGAAGCCGAGAGTGGCCGAACCTAGCCGCATTTGATTGACATCCCCATCGCCCGCGTTATACTCGCACGGAATCGTATCATCCATCCGTGAGAGAGACGCCGCCGATGCTAGCTGCAATTGGCTCTACGAATCCCGTGAAACTGGCAGCTGCCAGAGCCGTGATGTGCCGTCTGTACGGAGTTCACATTGACGTTGTGGCCGTTTCCGTACCCAGCGGTGTTCCGGCCCAACCCTGGGGAGACAAAGAGACCCGCAGGGGCGCCATAAATCGTGCGCGAGCAGCGCAAGCGGTGGCGTCAGCCGCCTGGGGCTTGGGGCTTGAGGGTGGCCTCCTGGAAATCAAGGCTGACGGCGAGCCCGAGGGGCTGTACACCAGCGCTTGGTGTGCCGTTGTGGACGAGAACGGCACACTGGGGGTAGCCGGCGGCGCCAACATATGGCTACCGCCATCCGCAGTCGCCTCGCTGCGGGCAGGCCTTGAGCTGGGTGCAGCCATTGACCGTCTGACCGGCCTTACCGATACCAGCAACCACGATGGCGCTATTGGCGCACTCACGCAGGGATGGATCACGCGCCAGCAAGCCTTTGAGCAGGTCCTGACTCTGGCATTCTCCCGATTGCTCAGCCCACACTTCTACACCTGAGAGGCGTAATCCTATGGACTACGATGGTCTCGCCAATTCACTGGCGCTCTGGATGCGCGCCGCAGTCGAGGAAGCTGGCCTGCGTGGCTTTGTTGTGGGTCTGAGCGGGGGCATCGACTCCGCCGTTACAGCCGCTCTATCGGTGCGCGCCATCGGCGCCGAGAGTACCTTTGGCGTGATCATGCCCTGTCACAGTCAGAATGAGGATGCTGATTATGCAGCCATGCTGGCCCAATCCCTGTCGCTGACACCGGAGGTCGTCGACCTGACCGCAGCCTGTGATGCTATTGAGTCCGTACTGCCAGAGGGGTCCCCGATGGCGCACGCCAACATCAGGCCGCGATTGCGCATGACCACGCTATACTATATCGCACAGTCCCGCGCCTGCCTCGTCGCCGGAACCGGCAACAGATCCGAGATGATGGTGGGCTACTTCACGAAGCATGGAGATGGCGGGGTCGACCTCGAACCGCTGGGCGAGCTCTACAAACGTGAGGTGCGCGCCCTTGCCCGCGTCCTCGATGTTCCGGAGCCGATTATCACCCGCCCACCCACTGCTGGACTGTGGCCCGGACAAACCGATGAAGGAGAACTCGGTATCACCTATGACGAACTGGATGCGATCCTCGCTGCACTGGACACAGGGATTGCGATGTCTTCACCCGCATCGACTGTCGCGCGCGTACAGCGCATGATTGCAGCGTCAGCGCACAAACGGGCAGTGCCCCCGGCCTTCGCTGTTGATCGTTCTCAGGGCTCGGGGACCAGACGCTGCACGGATCGCACGTGAGGATGCACCCAGGATGGCAACCGACTCCCGGCCGACCGTCTCACCCCGGAACGAATTCCCCTCGCGCCTGGCAGTACACATCTACTTGGTCGTGGGCATAGCGACCCTCATTTTCAGCAGCCGTCCCGAAGCGGACACACTGACCAGGTATGCAGTCGGCATTGCGGTTGAGATAGCATTGGCCGCTCTCGCTCTCCTGTTTATGAGGGGTGAGGGTCTGGATATTCCCGCCACCGCTCGGCTCCGCAAACCACAACTACGCGAAGTGGGATTGGCAATTCTGGCCGTACCAGGGCTGTGGATTGCCGGAGTGCTTCTCAACCTCCTGTCGTCACTGGTCCTGGGCTACACAACGCCTGTCACGCCATCACAGTTCCCGAGCACAATCCTCCAGATGGTTGCGATGGCCGTGACCACGATGGTGGTGGCGCCACTCTGCGAGGAACTCATGTTCCGTGGTTACGTACAACGGGCCTATGAGCGACGCAATGTCTGGGTGGGCATCGTCGCTGGCAGCGTTGTCTTCGCGCTCTACCATCTGCGCTTCCAGGGAGCTCCGGCACTGCTACCGGTTGCCGCCGCGCTCTCCCTCATTGCGTGGCGCACCGGGTCCATTGTTCCGGGCATCGCACTGCACGCCGCGTACAACACGATCGCCACGGTTCTGGTGATCGCGCTCAGCCTCCTGTCCGTGCAGATAGCTGGGGCCCTCACGGCAGCCCTGGCCTGTCTAGCAGTCCTGTTGACCCCCGTCTCCTTCGCCGCGCTTTGGCTGATCTGGCGCGGCACGAGCCCTTCGCCCAGACGGCCAGCCACTGAGCCTCAACCTTGGCACCGCTGGGCCTTGTGGGTTCCGGTAACTGGCCTGATCGCCGTGTACGGATACGCAGCCGCCACTGAAGTGCTGATCGGGGCCTTCCCCGAGTTGATCTCCAACGGTCCCATCCGATTAGGGTCTGCGCCTGCAGACTGGAACGAAGACACCTCCTGGCGCTATAGCATCCGGAACAGCCTGGGGGAAGACATTGGCGAGGCGTCCTGCACCAGGGAACTTGACGGTGTGAGCGTTGCCCTTACGTGTGACGCCAACCACGAGGGCTACGACATGACCCGCGGCATCCCGGGCATGGATGTGGACCTGGACCAATTGCCCGGTAGCCTGCAGACGATCGCTGCCACGCTGCGCACGGAACCCAAGTCCTGGTCGCTTTCGGCCGGCTGGACGAGGGACACTCTGGAGCTCACTGCTCTGGACGCCACTGAGAGCAGGCCGGCCCTGGCCGATTCACAACTCCGCTATCGCCTCGAAGACGGCAGACCCAGCATCTCAACTCATACGGGAAGTGTCACCACCGACTTGGCCAAGGTCGGGGCAGGCAGGTTGCTCGCACCATACGAGTGGGCGTGGCGGCTCAGCGCGATGCCCCTCGAACTTTCCTATGCCGCTGACGCCACGATCGTTCTACTGGATGAGGAAGGCCGCCCTCAACTCCGTCCCGCCCTCGTAATTGTGGAGGGGGGCGAGCCCGCCTGGACCCCAGCCGGCACCTTTGTGGCCTGGAAGGTTGCCTTGACCTGGGAGGACGACAGCGGCCAAGAGCAGCAGCAGACTGCCTGGTATGATTCGGATGTCCCCCATACACTGGTTAGCTTCAGCGATGGCGTGGTTTCGTATAACCTGCAGCGGTTGGAGACAGCTGACGAAGCAACGGAGTGAGGGAAACTATGGAGCACTACTCCGAGGACGAAGGTAGGGAATTGCGCGAGGCGTTCGAAGAGCGAACGCTACACTGGCCGATGGTAACCGTGCGACGACTGCTTGGCTGCCCCGCCTATCTTGCAGATGGTAGGCTGTTCGCCTTCCTGGTCACAGACGGTGTTGTCATTACGCAGATCAGGAAACAAGATCGTGAGACTGTCGCGTTAGTTTTCACCACAGCCCCCTTCAGGGCTGGTGAGCGAGAGATCGAGCGTTGGGTCATCATCACCCTGGAGGATGCAAG
>CBFCZM010000080.1:0-9555 GCA_965602565.1 uncultured Anaerolineae bacterium | reverse complement strand
AAGATGTCGTCCTCGTTTTTGGGCGCGGCAATCCCATAAAGACTCACTTGTTGTCTTGGCACCGTCTCAAAGGCAATGACCGCCGCCGCTTCTTTGTCCACAAAGCATTGTTTCATTCGTTGCACCATGTCGCTCTGAGCGTTCATGCCAATGATGGAATCCCCCAGCGCGACCACAAAGGGTTGTTCGCCCACAAAGTGTTGGCTGCATAGAACAGCGTGCCCCAGACCCAAGAGTTGGCGTTGGCGCGTATAGAAGTACTGGGTCGGGTTGCGCTCGAAATCGAGTTCCGCCAACAAGTCTTCTTTGCCGGTTTCGCGCAGAATCTGGGTCAATTCCTGGTTCAGATCAAAATGGTTTTCAATTGATCTCTTGCCGGGACCGGTGATGAACAAGATCTGATTCACCCCCACGCGGGTCAGTTCTTCCACTACGTATTGCACCACCGGCTTGCGACCCACCGGCAGCATTTCTTTGGGTTGCGATTTGGTGGCGGGCAGTAAACGGGATCCAAGTCCCGCCACCGGCACAACGGCAATATTGATGTCTGTTGGTTTCACAGTTGTGCACTCCTTTGTCGAATCAAGGTTGCTCCTCCATCCCCTCCACGGTGAGACCCACGGCCAGGACAATCCGCTTGAAGGCTTCGGCGTGGGCGAGTCCTGCCGGTTTTCCGCATTCGACGGCCCACTCGCGGAGCAGTTCCTCCGGAACCTGGCCGGTGGGGAACTGGCTGGCGTGCTGTCGCAGGGCCGCGATCTTGAGATCTAGGGTTGTGTCATCATCATCTCTCCTATCGCGCCCACCGCTCGTGAACGGGCGGCATGTTGGGGAATGGCGCGTGTGGTTCTCGCTGGTACCAGTAGCCGACCGAGGCGATATCATCCGTAAGCGGTTCGAACTTGCGGTTGGGCCACCAGCCAAGGGCCTGGATGGTCACCTTGAGGTCCTGTTTGAAGCGGATGGGATCCATGACGTGCCACCGGTAGAGACCGTGTCTTGGCACCTCACCCGCTTCCTGGCGATACAGGGGATAGCCCAGGAAGGGGGTAGAGTAGGTGGTTGTGCCCTGCCCCTTGGTGATGAAGCACCATGCTCCGCCGAAATAATCCTCGGTGCCGGTGCCACAGATCGTCGGATAGTCTATGTCGCCGTCCATGTAGAACTTGATCTCGCCTTCACCCCACCAGCCGTTGGAGAGCTGCGTCCAGGCCAAGAATGTGCCGACATAGTGCCCCTGGCCTTGTATGCGATCCAGGATGATGTGCTCAGGGTGTTTGCGCCTGGTCAGTGAACGGCGCCACTGGGCGTGGAAATACGCCGCTTTCTCCGGTACCTCGGTCAGGGCATAGGTGATCTGGTAGAAGAACCCGGAAGGGATCGCGCCCTGGTGCTGGTTCTCGATGGTGATACGCGCATGCTCTCGAAAGGGCATGGGCCAATAGCAGTTGAAGCCGCCTGACGGGTTCACGACCACCGGCAGCGAGTTCACATCGTAGCGTAAGCCGTGCCCGTTGCAGAAGAAGTCGCCCAGTGGTACCTCGACCGAGGGCTGTTCTTCCTCGTCCCAATAGATGCGAAGCACCGTGTCGCGGTAGGCTTCCTCGGCCACCGTTATCCAGATATGCTGGATGACGCCTGGTCCCTCAACGTCGGCCAAGGTGGTGGTGCCGGAACGCAGGGGGATAATGCATGGCCATACCTTCCAGCCTTTGCCCAGCGCAGCCGCCGGGTGCTCAAAGCCTGATGGCAGCTTTGACTCTTGGCCCTGCATCAGGGCGGCAAGAGCTTCCTTGTCCGGCACGGGAGATCTGGCGCCGCCACCCTTCTCTCCTGTCGGGTTCTCGGCCGAGATGGAACGGGTTTCCGCATCGGACAGCAACGCCAGGTTACCCAAACCCAGATTCAGTGAATCGAACATTTCTCTCCTCCAGAGGATGCGTTTTGTGCCAAAGGTGTCTGAACCTGCGGCAGGTCGATCAGTCACACGGTCGAATGAGTGGAAGTCATTCGGCCGGTTCCGACCGGAGGACATCCCAGGCTCACGTACAGTATACGCAATTCTGAGAAACTACGCACGTCTGTCGATCAACTTCAGGGCCAACTGAGCTGACCACAGCGGCGGCGCATTATCAGTAAGGCCGACGCCCTACCGGCTGCTATGTAGTGTGCACGCCGTTGCGCTGTTTTGCTCCTGTTCTTTGTGGCTATAATGAGCAGGCGACACCTGGACTGGAACGTAGTATCCGCGATTCCTTGGCCAGCTGCATTGGCTGAGTCGGCACGGTGACAGGAGAGAGATATGACCGAAGAGAAACGACGCCCTCTGCGCGTTATCAACAGCGTGGCTCCCATCCGAATCTGCGACAACGGCGGTTGGACCGATACGTGGTTCGCTGAGTATGGCGAGATCTTCAATATCGGTGTCTACCCATACGTTGAGGTCCAGATCGAGGTATACCCCGCCGAAACCGGGGGAGATCGGATTGTGCTCTATGCCGAGAACTACGGTGAGCGCTTCGTCGTGAATCCGGATGTTCCCGGCTGGGATCATCATCCGCTGCTGGAGGCTGCCATTGAGCGTATGGGGGTGCCCGGTAACGTCGCGATCCAGGCCACGATCTACTCCGAGGCGCCCAGCGGGTGTTCCACAGGCACCTCGGCGGCTGTCACGGTTGCGCTTGTTGGTGCGCTGGATCATCTCACACCCGGACGGCTGAGTCCTCACCAGGTAGCCTATACAGCGCACGCGGTGGAAGTCGAGATGCTGAAGCAACAGTCCGGTATCCAGGATCAGCTCTGCTCGGCCTACGGCGGCATCAATTTCATCGAGATGTTCGAGTATCCGTACGCTTCCGTCTCACCCATCTTGATGCCCAATAGCACCTGGTGGGAGCTGGAGCGCCGGCTGGCGCTGGTTTTCCTTGGCAAATCCCACGTTTCGTCGCACGTCCATGAGAAGGTGATAGCCGAACTGGAGAACGAGGGACCTGACACACAGCGTTTGCAGGACCTGCGGCTGACCGCGGAGAAATCCCGCGATGCGGTCTATGCGGGCCACTTCGGGGCGTTAGGCGAGGCGATGCAGGAGAACACCGCGGCGCAGGGCCGGCTTCACCCGGAGCTGATCAACCAGGACGCGCAGCAGGTGATCGAGATCGCTGCGTCATACGGCGCGATTGGCTGGAAGGTGAACGGTGCAGGCGGCGAAGGCGGGTCGGTGACCTTACTCTGCCCGCCGCAATCCTACGTCAAGCGTGAGATGATCCGGGCGATTGAGGCCGAAAACGCGCTCTACCGCAACATCCCCATCTACCTGAGCCGCTACGGCTTGCGCATATGGGAGCAAAGTCTGACCAACGGCGGGTGCTGACGGGAGTATTTCAGAATGCGGGGCAGGTACCCCACAACGGGCGGTCGTCAGATTACGAGTAGTCATTGCCATTCTGGCACACGCCTTGGTAGTTCTACTCCTGAAGAGAGTGGGCATCGTGGAAGCCTGTGGCCCAAAACTGCGGTGCGGTCCTGCAGGTGTGTAGGTTCTCATGTGGTTTCTGCACCGGGAACGAGATGCCCGCGTGCTGACCTTTTGGCCGGTTGTGACCAGGTCAACGTGGTGGTTGAAGCACCCGCCTGAACGGTTGGAGATCGTATGACATTCGAGGTAGATACCCAGATTCCGTACGGCAACGCATGTGATATTGGGATTCGCGTTGAGCACGACACTACCGAAGTGAGCTTCGCTCCGGCCCCCCACGGTGGCCCGGAAACGCTCTGGTTCTGCCTCCGCGTGCGCCGTGCAGGCGACATTCCCGCTACCGGTATGCTACGGTTGGTGCTGAAACATCACCACAACATGCTCGGCGGACATACGCCGTCGGCTATGCGTCCCGTGATTCGCTATCAGGGACGTGCGTGGCAGCGCCTGCCGCAGGGCGATCTGGTGCCGGCGCCGGACGGTCGCACGGACGTCGCATGGCTGGTCGGTGTGCCGGAGGACGCCCTCGACGTCGCCTTCTGCTACCCGTATGGCGTTGAGGACGTTGAGGCTCTGGTTGCGGAGACAGATGGCACCTGGCGCGTCGATACGATCGGCGTGAGCCAGGGCGCGCGACCGCTGGTCCGTCTGAGCAATGGGTATGGTGGCCCGGGTGATGGACGCCCCGGCCTCTACGTGATCGCCCGCCAGCATTCCGGTGAGACGCCGGGATCCTGGGTATTGGATGGCTTCCTGCGTATGATTGCCGAATTGGGACCTGAGGCGCCGTTGGTCTGGGCTGTGCCGCTGTCCAATATCGACGGCGTGGTGTCGGGGGATTACGGCAAGGACAACTTCCCCTATGATCTGAACCGGGCATGGGGGCGCCCTCCGATGCGCCACGAGGTCTCGGTCTTTCAGCGGGACATGGCGCGGTGGCGATCTCGGTGTCGTCCTTTGCTCGGCATTGATTTCCACGCCCCGGGTGCCTGTGAGACGGGCGGCGTCTACACCTACATTCCTGACCCTGACACGGATCGGGCCGGGCATGACGCCGTGATGCCCTGGGCACTCCTGACGGAAGATGCGCTGATCCCGGAGTATGCCGCGGATCAGTTTGCACGGGTGGTACACTATCCGTCTCGTTGGGACACACCGAGTTTCCGCACATATGTGTGGACCCAGCTCGGCCTGCCCTGTATCACCTTTGAGACCCCCTACGCAATGGCCGGTACGCAGGTATTGTCCCAGGCTGACTATCGTGAGATTGGCCGGCGGATCGTTCAGGGGATCGTGGCTGGGATCAAGCAGGATCAGACAGGATTGGGCTGATGGACAAAGGACCTCTCCCGCTATTGGCGGTGACACTGGGCGATCCTGCGGGAGTCGGCCCGGAGATTGTGCTGAAGGCCCTGGCTCATGGTGAGCTGCACGCGCGGTGCCGGCCTCTTGTACTGGGTGACCGGCGCATTCTCGATCGGGCGGCGCGGTCGGGCATGCCGGTGTTGGCCATCGAGGCAGTCAGTGATGTCGAGCAGGCGAGCTTCGGCCCCGGACGGTTGACACTGCTTGATCTGCACAATGCGGATCCCGCTGAGTGTCCCATCGGCAGAGTCAGCGCGCCGGCCGGACGTGCGGCGGTCGCCTACGTCCAACAGGCCTGCGATCTGTGTCTGGCCGGGACGGCTGCGGCGATGGTCACGGCGCCGGTCAACAAGGATGCGATGAACCAGGCCGGGTTTGCCTACGCCGGGCATACGGAGCTGTTGACGGAGCGCACCGGCGCGCAGAAGGTCACGATGCTGCTGACTGCGCCAAGCCTACGTGTGGTGCACGTCAGCACCCACGTTGCTCTGTCGGAGGCTGTGCGTTGTGTGACCCAGGGACGTGTCGCGGTCGTGATTGACCTGGCATACCAGGGCTGCCGGGCGCTGGGCGTTGATGCGCCACGGATCGGGGTAGCCGGGCTGAATCCCCACGCCGGCGAGCACGGCCTCTTTGGCGATCAGGAGGCCGGCGAGATCATGCCCGCGGTGACTGCCGCGCGAGCCAAGGGACTGGACGTCTCCGATCCTCAGCCGCCGGACACCGTCTTTCTTCGGGCGACCCAGGGGGCGTACGATATCGTGGTCGCGATGTATCACGACCAAGGCCATATCCCGATGAAGCTCCTGGCGTTCGACGAGGGCGTGAATGTCAGTTTGGGTCTGCCGATCATCCGCACGTCCGTCGATCACGGCACGGCCTTCGATATCGCCGGGACCGGCACGGCCCGGGAGACAAGTCTACTGGCGGCGATCGATGTGGCGCTTCAGATGGTCGCGGCGCGTGATCGTGCGGATTTGTGAACCAACCTGACGTTCATATGGCAGTGGCCCGCATGCCGCGCGTGATTCTGGTCGCCGATGACCTTACAGGGGCGGCGGACAGCGGCGTGACCTTTGCCAAGTACGGAGCCCGTGTGGTTGTGTGCTGGACCGCGGACGGCCTTGAGGCCGCCGTGCCGGAAGCCGACGTTGTCGCCTACTCCACAGAGAGCCGTTACTGCTCCGCGGCTGAGGCGGTTCGGCGTGTTTCAGAGATTATGGCGAGCTTCCCCTCTATCGAACGATCTCGCGGTCCTGTCTGGATCTACAAGAAGATCGACTCAACCCTGCGTGGACATCCCGGGCCGGAGCTGGCCGCGGTGATAGCTGCGTTGGCAGGCCACAGGCGGGCTGGTGACGGCACAAGAAGTGCTCAAGGCGATCGGCGTTCCGCCGGGGCGTCATGTTCCCCAGGTGAAGCCTTCTCACGTGCATTGGTGGCACCGGCGCTGCCCGCGCAAGGTCGTGTCACGCGCGGCGGTGTTCACTACGTACACGATGTCCCGCTGGCTGAGACCGTTTTTGGCTCCGAGGTCGGGACCTCGGATGTGGGGGCCTTGATCGCTCTGGCGTTCGCTTCGGGCACTGTGAGATACCTGTCACTGGCGACGCTGCGGCAGAGGAATGAAGCTGTTGCCCCGATGCTGACCGGGCCGTTCTTGTCACCGCGAGTCGTGGTGGCGGATGCGGAGACGGAGGCGGATCTGGGGGCCTTGGTTGAGTTGGCGCTGGCGACGGGCACACGGCTACTGTGTGGCTCCGCTGGGCTGGCCGAAGCCCTCGCCGAGCGGCTGGCCGGGATGGGCGTTTGGTCGCCGCAGGCCGCGGCGCGGCCGCAGCCTGCGCCTCAGGGTCAGCACTCAGGGAAGGGTGTGCTGGTCGTCGCGGTCAGCCGCAATCCGCAGACACTGCGACAGATTCAAGCGTTGGCTGCTGCTGGCGTTCCTGTCGTGCGTCCTGCTGTGCCATGGTTTGAGGATACGGCGATGGGACCAGATGATGTTGCGGCAGACATAGCAGCAGCACTGAACGGCGGTGCCACGGTGTTGACGACGGCAGGGCTGCCGCCACTGCCGGTGCCGGGTGTGCAGTTGGTCACCCGGCTGGCTGAAGCCGTCACGGCGCTCCTGGGGGCGCGGGATCTCGCCGGGCTCGTCTTGACCGGCGGGGATGCTGCCATCGCCGTGGGACGGGCGCTGGGAGCCACGGCGATGCACCTGCGCGGCGAGATCGAGCGCGGTGTTCCCTGGGGGCAGCTGATCGGCGGCGGATGGGATGGTCTGCCGGTGGTGACCAAGGCCGGCGGGTTTGGCAATGAACATACATTGCTTTCGGCCGTTGAGTTTCTCGGCGCCACCAACAGAGGATGAGCCATATGATCCAGCCGTTCACAGTCAGTCGTGATGATACCGTCTACGAGGCCTTTCCTGATGTCGCGCTAACCGTATCGGGGACGCTGGTCTGCGCGTTCGCCGAGTGCAAGCATCACGTCGATCGTTCCTACACGAGGGTGATGGTGACGACGTCCACGGATCGCGGCCGTACGTGGTCTGCCAAGCGCCCGGTGACCGAGGCTACGCATGGGATCGCTTTCTACAACTGTCCGCGGATAAGCCGTCTGCAGGATGGGCGGCTGGTGGTAGTCGTGGACAAGATCCACACTGAAGCCCGGAGCATGGACCCGGACTCGTGCCATACGTTGCTCACCTTCAGCTCAGACGAGGGGCAGACGTGGTCGGATCTTGTGATGACGCCGGCGCGAGGGATTGTGCCGGACAGGCTCTTGGAGCTCTCCACCGGGCGATGGATTGTCGCCTGTCACTATGATGACACCGACTTGGGCAATCTGGTCCAGCGGCTCTGGTATTCGGATGACCAGGGCGTGACGTGGAGCCCACCGGTGATAGTGGGACGCCAACGCGGCCTGAACCTTTGCGAAGTGTCCATTCTTGAGGTGGAGGGGACAACGCCAGCAAGCCTACCAAGGCTGGTTGCTTTCCATCGCGAGAACTCTGGCCAGGGCTGGGACTGCTACAAGACGATCTCGCACGATAGCGGTGAATCGTGGTCCGAGCCAGTTGAGTTCCCACTGCCGGGTTGTCACCGGCCGGTCGCCGGGTGGCTACAAAGTGGCCACGTGTTGATCACGCACCGGTTTATGCAGGGCGGCAAGGGCTGGACCGGGTGGTGGACGCAGAACCTGTTTGCCGGGTTGACCGATCGTAGGTCCGTCCTGGCGACAGTGCGGTCTGAGGCCCATACTCGCATCCTGCCCGTTGATTTCGACCGGTCGACCGAGAGTGACACGGGGTATTCGGGTTGGGTGCAGTTCGAGGATGGTGAGATCTACATCGTCAACTATATTATGGATGATGCGCCCAAGGCACAGATTCGTGGTTACGCCCTGCGGATGGCTGATTTTATCCTGGGCCAGTATCATGCTACGTTGTCTTGAGTGCACGGAGGCTTAGGATGCAGATTCTTGGACGCACACAACCGTTGGCGAAGTATCCGGTGCTGCAGGCTCTGGAGGTCATCAAGGAGCTGGGTTTTGACGGGGTAGAGATCTGCCTTGAGAATGAGGATATGGCGTCGGGCACGCTGACGCCTGAGACCATCGCGGCGGTCCGGCAGCAGGTCGCCGAGCTTGGACTGAAGCCTTTCTCGATCAGCTACCACGTGGACTATCTCTACAGCGATGCTTACTTCGAGACCTCCAAGACGGTGATTCAGATGACGCCGGAGTTTGGCACGAATCTCTTCATCTTCTCCGGCCCTGCCAGGCGCACGGGCGGCGCCGCTGAGTTTGCCCGGATGGTCGAGCGAACCCGCGAGTTGGCAGAGATCGCCGAGCGCAGTGGGGTGATCATGGCTGAGGAGTTCGAACCCGACTTCGTCGTGGGGACGACTGCGCAGTTGCTGCAGCTCTTCGCCGAGGTCGATTCGCCCGCGTTGGCTGCGAACATGGATCTCGGGCACGTCTTCCTATGTGACCCTGATCCTGTCGCCGCGATCCTTGACGTTGGGGACCGGATTGTGCACTGTCACATCGAGGGCATGGCGACCGGCGTGCACGATCACCTACTCCCCCACGAAGGCGACATGGACCTGAAGGCCTATCTGGAGGCGCTGAGAACTGCCGGTTACGATGGACCACTCTCGCTGGATCTGTACAAGCACGACTATGAGGCTGTGGCCCCCGACGCGATTGCGTACATACGTGGGCTATTGGCGGAAATTGAGCAGGTCGGGATAGGTCAATAGGGGATAGAGTACTAGGGTACCAAGGCAATAGGGAGCAAGGGCCGCCCGTCGAGGGCCCACTTGGTGCCGTGTCCCCTATCCCTTGGTGCCTTGTCCCATATCCCCTCTCCTGAAAGGAGATAACACATGCGTGGTACAGCTGTATGCTATGACGAGTTGCGCGCTCATTGTGAGATGGTGTCGATTGTGGATTGCCATGACCACTCCACAACGTGTGGGCCGGCCTACGAAGATCCCATTCAGGTGGTGATCAGTGGGTATTTCACCAGCGATATTCACAGCGCGTCCTCCGATGCCGACATCGCGGTATTGCAGGATAACAAGCGCTCAGTTGAGGATCGCTGGCCGATCCTGGAGCGGGCATGGCAGCGGACCTGCTACACCGGCTATGCCGAGGTGACGCGCCGGGTGCTCAAGAAGTTCTATGGCGAAGAGAAGCTGACGCTG
>CBFCZM010000079.1:0-9570 GCA_965602565.1 uncultured Anaerolineae bacterium | reverse complement strand
GCGATGGTGATGATGGATGCGCTTGACGATGTGGAACTGAGCGGCGTGATCGACCATATCGAGCCTACGGCCCAGACCCAGTCAGGTGTGGCCCTCTACATGGTAGCGTTGGTCCTTGATGCTACGGGGGCCCCCGTGCGCGTCGGGATGACGGCGGACGTCGAGGTCGTTACCACGAGTGCCCAGGGCGCGCTGATAATCCCGCTCAAGGCAGTGCAGAGCGCCAACGGCAAATCCTATGTTGACCGTCGGTCGTCAGGTGGCAGCTTCGCGCAGACGCAGGTTGAGCTGGGTGTGATGGCGGAAACGCAAGTTGAGGTCCTGAGTGGTCTTGAGGAAGGTGATGTGGTATTGGTCGTTTCTGCCTCTGCAACGCCGGACAATGCGCGGCAAGGTCCGTTCCAGATGATGGGAGGAGGGAGACCCTAGATGAGCCTGATAGAGATCAGGGACCTGACCAAGGTCTACCAGATGGGAGAGGTGGAGGTCCATGCGCTGAACGGCGTATCGCTCGGCATTGACCAGGGAGAGTGGGTGGCCATCATGGGACCGTCAGGCTCCGGAAAATCCACGTTGATGCACATCATTGGGTGTCTGGATATTCCTACTTCCGGCAGCTATGTCCTGGATGGTGTGGATGTGAGTCAGATGGTGGAGAGCCAGCTGGCTGCAGTACGCAATCATAAGGTCGGTTTTGTGTTCCAGGCCTACAACCTTCTGGCGCGCACGCCGGCCATCAAGCAAGTGATGCTGCCAATGCAGTACACCCGCGATAGCTCTCGGGTGACGCGGGCAGAGAGGCGAGGACGCGCCGAGGCGGCTCTTGAGGTGGTGGGGTTGGCCGATCGGGTGAAGCACCGACCGTCAGAGCTTTCCGGCGGGGAGCGGCAGCGTGTGGCGATTGCACGTGCGCTCGTGACCAATCCGGGCATTCTGATGGCGGATGAGCCGACAGGGAACCTCGACTCGAAGTCAGGCACCGAGGTGATGGAGGTCTTCCATCGTCTCCACGAGGAGCGCGGGATCACGGTGGTGATGGTCACGCACGATGAGGCCATCAGCGCGAGCGCGGAGAGGGTCATTCGTCTGTTCGATGGGAGGATACGGCGGATGGATCACAATGGACAGCGGTCAGAAGTCCGAAGCCAGAAGTCAGAAGTCGGCACTCCTGTGCAGTCAAGGTCCGGTTTGGGACTTGTGGCGTCGGACGAAGGATACAGCGTATGCTGACGCAGCTGGGTGACTTGTGGGAAAACGTGCGTGTTGCCCTCGATGGGTTACTGACCAACAAGCTGCGCTCGGCCTTGACGATGCTGGGCGTGATCATTGGCGTGGCAGCGGTAGTGGCGCTGATGTCAATCGGAGCAGGTGTGCAGGATGAGATCACCGGACAGATCAGCAGCCTGGGGACCAACATCCTGATTGTGATGCCCAGCGAACGGTCGAGTGTTGGTCACGGCGGCGGCGGTAGGGCCGCCTGGATCACTGTGGACGATGTGAAGGCGCTGTCCGAACCGGCGAGTGTACCGGATGCGAGCTTGGTGGTTCCTGAGTACAGCGTCGCCGGGCAGATCATCTACGGAGACGACAACTTCAGTGTCTCCGCCGTCGGCACGACGCCGGACTACCGCGAGCTGTATGAGCTGGGGCTGGCGTCCGGCGAGTTCATCGCCGAGCGGGATGATGGGGACAAAGTTGCCGTCCTCGGGGCCAGTGTGGCCGAGGACCTGTTCGGGAACTTCGATCCTGTCGGGCTGAAGGTCAAGTTCAACAGCGCCATCTCCGGACAGACGACCTCGCTGAAGATTGTGGGTGTGCTGGCGGCGGAGGGTGGTTCGATGTTTGCCAACACGGATGACAGTATCATCGTGCCTCTGGAGACCGCCCAGACCAGGCTGGCGAATGCGCGGAACACGTTTGGAGATCTGACACTGAACCGCATCAGCGTGGTGGCGACATCAGAGAACACGGTGGATTCCGCGAATGACCAGATCCAAAGCGTGCTGCGCACCAGCCACGACATTGACCCGGGTGATGACGATGACTTTATGGTGATCAATCAGGCAGAGATGCTCGACGCGGTTACGATCATCACCAGTACTCTGACGGTCTTCTTGGGAGCAATCGCCGGTATTTCGCTGCTCGTCGGTGGCATCGGGATAATGAACATCATGCTTGTTTCGGTCACGGAGCGGACACGCGAGATCGGCCTGCGGAAGGCCATCGGCGCACAGCGCTCGGATATCCTTTTCCAGTTCCTGATGGAGGCGATCATCCTGAGTTTGCTGGGCGGCTTCATCGGCATCTTGGTCGGTGTTGGTATGGGTCAGTTGGTTAACCTGACCGGGATGGTCACGTCGGTCGTCACCGTGAGTTCCGTCGCCCTGGCGGTAGGATTCTCCGTGGCGATTGGACTTTTCTTCGGGATCTATCCCGCCAATCAGGCGGCCAAACTCAGCCCGATCGACGCTCTGCGATACGAGTGATCTGGAGAGTGATGATGAAGACAAGGAGAGCTTGTCCTGTGGCTTTGTCTGTCGTGGCGGCGGCGATACTCGTGACGTCGTGCGTACCGCGAGGTGCAGTCGTCAACGTGGGTGGCGCTGATGTCGGCGTCGCTGAGCGAAGCGAAGCCATAGGTGCCAAGAGCGGCCTGCCGGACGCGGCTGCGTCCGACGCAGGCGTGATCGTGGACCGAGCGCCGCACGCAACGCGGACGCCGATGTCGCTGGCCGCGCCGGCTACCAAGGCGCTGCCCACAGCAACCCCGACCCCGGATCCGACTCTTGCGCACGCCGAGTCCGCGGACTCGGCGTCCGAGGATACACCTGATGAGTCGGGCGTGGCGGATGTGTCTGACGCGGCGCAGCCAGTTGACGTCGCATCGGCACCCGTGAGTGACCGACCAGCTGCGGCGCGTACCGGTGGCACAGTCGCCTTGGCTCGTGTGGAGGATGTCGATCCTGCGCCGCCGTTTGTCGTGCTGATTGATGCCGTACGGCTGGTGGATCGAGGGGAAACCTACAAGGTGACCGGCCGGATCCGCAATGATGGCGTCGAGACGTACGAAGGCATCGGCCTCGAGGCGACGTTCTACGACGGTAGTGACTGGCACTTCGGCCCCTTCGACGCGACCTGTGGATGCTTCACACTGGCGCCCGGGCAGAGCTGCGCGTTCTCAGTTGAGGCGTATGCGCGCGACTACACCGGATATCGGCTACACCCCGAGGGAAGTCCACTCAAGGCCTGGACGGGCAGCCCAATGGCGTTGACGGTCACGGATGCGGTTGTGGCAGGCACTGAGGTCGGCTATGTGCACCTGACCGGCGTTGTGCTCAACCAAACCGGATCCACGGTCAACACCGTTCGGGTTTCTGCCGAGCTTGTGGACGGCGGCGGCAAGGTAACGAGTGTGGGGACTACGATCGTGGTCGGGCAGTTAATGCCGGGCGCCGGGGTGTCGTTCAGCCTGCGAGTCCCAGTTGATGTCTATGCTGCGTACACTGTGTCGGCGGAAGCTGAGCTGCAGTGACGATGCGCAGAGAAGTGCAGGCGTGCGGCGCCTGCGCCTTCAACGATGGAAGAATCCTATGACGCCGACGCCTGCGATCCAGCCTCACAAGATTCTTCGCTCTGCTGCGCTGTCCAGTGCCTGAACTGTGGCCCGCTCAGAATGACGGTGGCTGTTGACGGGTGCCGTCCAGATGCGTAGGCCTGCGTACAGGAGAGTGGCGCAACCGCGGGAGTGTGAGTATGATAGAATGCGTGCTGTACAACCAAACAGCGCTGAGTGAGGGAGCGATGCCTACCCGAACAATCCTGGTGGTTGAGGATGAGCCTCACATCATCGACGTTGTGCGTGACTATCTGGAGCAGGCCGGGTTCCGCGTGCTGGAGGCGCGCGATGGGCAGGCTGCGTTGTCGCTGACGCGGCGCGATCACCCCGACCTGATTGTGCTGGATCTGATGTTGCCGGGGGGTATGGATGGTCTCGATGTGTGCCGGCAGATCCGGCGCGACCCGCTGCTGGTGGAGATACCCATCATTATGCTCACTGCTCGCGTGGAGCTTGCCGACCGGTTGGTCGGTCTGGAGTTAGGGGCGGATGACTACATCACCAAGCCCTTCAGTCCACGCGAGGTCGTGGCGCGGATCAAGGCCGTCCTACGGCGTATGGAGGGCCACGCCACAGGGACCTCGTCCCTCCAGGTGGGAGAGCTGTCAATGGATCTGCGCGGTCGTCTGGTGACCGTGGACGGGCGCGCCGTCGAGCTCACGCCGACAGAGTTTGATCTCCTGGCTGCGATGATGCGCGAGCCGGGCCGCGTGTTCTCTCGGACACAGCTGGTTGGGGAGATCTATGACTTTGCCTATGAAGGGTACGACCGCGCTATCGATTCGCATATCAGCAATCTGCGCCAGAAGATCGAGCCCGATCCTCGCAAGCCGACCTATGTACAGACCGTCTATGGTGTTGGCTATAAGCTGGCGCCCCGTTCATAGGGCACCGGCAAGGAGTCTCTTCGATGTGGAGGCCCACTGATCTCAACCGCCGTCTCAAGCTCTTCTGGCAGATGCTACTCGCGTTCACAATCACCATGACGATCATCGCCCTGGGTGTCTATCTGTCGGGGCTTCACGCATTCCGACTGGTGGCTGAGGGGTTTGAGGCGAACATTCCGGACGACGCTCAGCTATGGGCAGAGCGACTTGGCGCCTACTATGACCCGCAAGACGGTTGGAACGGTGTGAGCGCGATGATCGCCAGCTATCCCACCGGTGATGCGTGGGCACCGTGGGATACGTCATGGATTCCTGCCTTAGCGGTGAGTGATGCCGATGGCAGACTGCTGTACAGCAGTCTCCCCAGGGGCTCGGAGCCGGACCTCGTTGAAGCAATCCGGGACGATCGTATGGTCACGCCTATCGAAAGCGACGACGAAGTGGTTGGCTACCTGTGGCGGCCCTGGTTCGTCCCTGCTGAGACATCCGCTCTCGGCGTAGCTGATGGGGGCCCGTTTTCCTCAGGGGCCAGACGCTACGACTTCCTCTGGGCGGCACTGAAACAGTTCTTCGCCACAGAAGCACTAGTCATCGTGGTTGGTCTGCTGTTGGGGGCTACGCTGTCGCGTCGCATCACGCGTCCTTTGCAGGACTTCGCTGCTGCGACGACCCAGATTGCCGGAGGAGACCTTAGCGTGCGAATCGGGCGTCGGTACCCCGGCGAGCTGGGAGACTTGGCTGTCTCGTTCAATGCGATGGCGTCAGAACTTGACCGTTCGGATCAATTACGCCGCAACATGACCGCTGATGTCGCGCACGAGCTGCGCACGCCGCTGAGTGTGATACGCGGCAAGCTAGAGGGCATCCTCGACGGGGTGTATCCGGCCACCGAGGAGCATATCATACCGATCCTTGAGGAGACAGAAGTGCTGACGCACCTCGTTGAGGATCTGCGTGTGTTGGCTCTTGCCGAAGCTCGGCAGCTCTCGCTGGATCTACGGCCCACGGATGTCGGCCATCTGTTGAGGGATGCACAGGTGAACTTCAGCCCATTGGCGGAAGATCGGAATGTCGCCCTGATCCTTGACATGCCGGTGGGCCCCCCCAGTGTTCTGGGGGATCGTCAGCGTCTGTCTCAAGTCCTGGGCAACCTGATCACCAATGCACTGCGTCACACGCCGTCCGGTGGTACCGTCACCCTCGCCGGCTCTGCCTCTGATGGTGATGCGGTGATTGAGGTCAGGGATACGGGCGCGGGTATCGCTGCTGAGGACCTCGATCATGTCTTCGGGCGCTTCTGGCGTGGCGAGAAGTCGCGATCCCGGGAGAGCGGCGGCAGCGGCCTCGGGTTGGCTATCGCTCGCGAGCTGGTCTTGTTGCACGGGGGGACCATCGAGGTGGAGAGCACGCTGGGGCACGGGTCGATGTTCCGCTGCAGGTTGCCGGTGGGGGAGCGCGGACGCAGACAGCAAATCACAAATGGCAGATCGCAAACCGCAAGTCACAGAAGGGGACTGCTACGGAGCAGGCAACCTTCCTGGGGGAGGGCTTGCTCAGCTTGATAGGTGACGCGACTGCTCACATGATGAGCGTGCTGATACTTAGCTGACTAAGCATATTGACGGCACACGCTGCATCGCGACTCAGTCGCCTCAGCGCTGTCTCACTCTTTCGCTGATTCTCCCATTCTTTCATTCTGTTCCCTCGGAGGTGCTATGGGGTTTCACCGGGGTGGTTGGGGTTCCTATCTCCGATACGATGAAGATCAGGATCGCCCCAAGATAAGTCGTCGTCTGTTGTCCCGCGTCGCGGGCTATGCACGACCCTATTGGGGGTTGGTGCTGCTGCTCATCCTGCTGATCACAACGACGTCGCTGCTGAACCTGGTGCCCCCGCTGCTGACGCGGGAGCTGGTCGACGTGGCGCTTCCTGAACGGGACGGCGGATACCTGAACCTGTTGGCCCTTGGGCTGGTCAGCATTCCCCTGGCTTCGCGTCTTTTCGGCGTGCTTCAGGCCTACTTCGCCGCAAGAGCCGGTGAGGGTCTCATCCGTGATCTGCGCCAGTCGCTCTACAATCACTTGCAGCAGATGAGTTTGCGCTTCTTTACGCACACGAAGACGGGTGAGTTGATGTCGCGCCTCAACAGTGATGTGTCGGGCGCACAGCGGGCGGTCACGGGTACGCTGGTCAGTCTGGTCACCAACGTGATCACGCTGGTATCGACCCTGATCGTGATGATCTCGCTCGATTGGCGGTTGACCCTGATCGGTGTGGCCATCTTCCCTCTGCTCGTCATCCCGTCCCGCAAGGTCGGCAAGATCTTGCGCAAGATCACGCGCAAGTCCATGGATATCACTGCGCAGATGAACGCGCTGATGAATGAGACGCTCAACGTGAGCGGCGCGCTGCTGGTGAAGATCTTCGGGCGAGGCGCTGACGAGAGCCGACGTTTCTCGCAGCGTGCGACCGAAGTGCGGGATATGTCTATCCGCCGGTCGATGGTCGCCCGATGGTTCTTTGTAGGCCTTGGGTTGGTAGGTGTTGCGGGCACCGCTCTGACGTTCTGGGTCGGTGGGCATCTGGTGTTGGATGGTGTGCTTACTATCGGCACGATCATTGCTTTCAGTGCCTTCCTCGGTCAACTGTATCGACCGCTATCGGCATTGGCTAACGCGCAAGTGGATTTTGCCACCAGTATGGTCAGTTTTGAGCGCGTCTTCGAGGTCCTGGATCTACCGGTGGAGATTGACGATCGACCTAAGGCCGTCAGCCTGGCCAAGCCCACCGGCCATGTTGTCTTTGAGAGCGTGTGGTTCCGCTACGACCGCGGGGGCGAGGCGGGACTGCCTGGCCTCGAGAGTGTGCGACGGTTCGGATGGCGCGGCGGCGGCGGTAGCCGGGATGACGTTCTCATGAGCGGTCGTGTCATCAAGCGGCACGGCGATCCGAGCGAGGAGGGCTTGCCGGAGGGAGACGCTGAGATCCGGTGGGCTTTGCGCGATGTCAACTTCCAGATGGCGCCCGGCCAACTGGTGGCCCTCGTGGGGCCCAGCGGCGCAGGCAAGACGACGATCACATATCTGCTGCCCCGCCTCTACGATCCCGATCAGGGCGCGATTCGGCTGGATGGGCACGACATCCGGGACATCCGGTTGACCTCACTCTCATCGGCAATTGGGATGGTGACCCAGGAGACGTACCTCTTCCACGATACGATCCGCGCCAATCTCCTATATGCGAGACCGGATGCGACTGAAGCCGAACTGGTCGAAGCGTGCCGTGCTGCGAATATCCACGACTTCATCGCCGGGTTGGCAGACGACTATGACACCGTGGTCGGCGAGCGCGGCTACCGGCTCAGCGGCGGTGAGAAGCAGCGTGTCGCGCTGGCGCGCGTGATCCTCAAGGATCCGCGCGTGTTGATCCTCGATGAGGCAACCAGCAGCCTCGATTCTGAGAGCGAGGCACTGATTCAGGAAGCGTTGGAGCGCATCATGGTGGGACGGACCAGCTTGGTCATAGCGCACCGGCTGAGTACAGTCCTGTCGGCAGACATGATCCTCGTTCTGGACAACGGGCAGATTGTACAGCTGGGCACGCACGAAGAGCTGCTGGCCCAAGGCGGCCTGTATCGCCAGCTCTACGAGCGGCAGTTCGCTGCCGCGAGCAAGGCGGTGGAAGAGATGACGATTGGGGCGGACGAGGAAGGTGCGGGTCTGCCATTCGCCGGCCAACGTCGCCCGCGGCTCGATCGACCTCGACGGCGGCCCGGTGTGCGTCCCGGCGACGGCCTTCGCGGTCCTCGACATGGGGGACGCGGCGACCGTAACGAGTAGGGTGATCCGCGAGTCACCAGATGCCAAGAGCTCAAGGTCCCCTGCGGGGCTCTGAGCGCGTCTTCTGAACAAACCGGGGTCCGGCAGATGATAGGAACCCGGTTTCGCCGGAACAACCGGGTTTCTTGCCCCAGAAGTCCAGTCTGGCCGTGGCCGGAAGGTAGAGCTCGGGCCATCACCCATAGGGAGGCAAACCTCAATGCTCACAAATATGGAATCCCTGGCAGCAAAGTATCCTGAGTTCAGCACCTATCCAGACGCCGATACGATTGACCAGATTATCGACGATCTGTGGACCGATGCGGACCGAGTCCCTGTCGCCGCCGGGAATCTGGAAGAACCGGGCTTCAGCCACGGGCTGAGCATGCTCCATATGCACGGGTACAGCTACATTCAGTTCGAGCCAGAGGGCCTGGATCGCTTCTACGCCTACTGGCAGCCGGCATTGTCGCAGCCCGCTCCTCTTCTGGTGCACACGCCCGGCTACGGGGGGAGGATCACGGTGCATCCCGATCTTGTGACCCGCGGCTACAACGTGCTGCACGTGAATCCTCTTGGCTACGGCACGCCCACCGGCCCGGATGAGTCCAAGAAGCGCGAGCAGGCCGATTGGCCCGTGTTCAGGGACACGATCTTCGGCGGCTTTGAGGTCGGCTACCGCAAGTGGCTGCTGAACGTGATGCAGGCTGTGACGTGGGCGCAGGCACAGCCCGGCGTGCTCCCCGACCGTCTCTCTTTCTTTGGCACGAGCCAGGGCGGTGGTGGGACGCTGGTGCTGGGCTCGGTCTACCGGGACAAGGGTGTTCGGTGCCTGGCAGCGGACGAGCCGTGGTTGGTCAACTTCCCGCTGTATCGTGAGCTGTTGCCCGACTGGGCCCAGGCCGGTGATGGTGACAGTCGCCCGGGATTTTCCGATCGCATCGCGACGGCTGATGACCCAGGCGTGCTATGGCGAAGAATAGGGACCATTGATGCAGTGTCCCATCTTCACCGACTTGAGTTGCCTGTGTTACTGACAGCCGGGGGTGCGGACAGCACATGCCCAACGGCAACAATACGGTCGCTGTACGACCTCCTGCCCGGAACAAAGGCGCTTGTCCACCTACACGGCGAAGGGCACGGCTATACGAAGGAGTTCCCGACGTTGGCTGGGGCGTGGTTCCGGCTGTATGCGTAGGGGATGGTGGAGGTCGGATGGCGGTCGGCCGGCGAGCGATGGAAGGAGACG
>CBFCZM010000078.1:0-9604 GCA_965602565.1 uncultured Anaerolineae bacterium | reverse complement strand
ATTGTGTTGATGCCGGAAGACCGCCGACAGCTGGACTCTCTCTGCGCGCGGCTACTCGATCTTGTACCGGATCAGCCCGCCGTGTTGTGTCATGGAGATCTATGGCTCGGCAACATCGCTGTCACCGACGCCGGGGCTCCGGCCTACCTCGACCCTGCCGTTCACTACGGCTGGCCCGAGGCCGATCTGGGTATGACCACGCGGTACAAGCGATTCGATGACCGCTTCCACGCCGCCAATGGTGAGGCAGGCACACTCGGACCCGGTTGGTGCGACCGTCCGGAGATCTACCACATCAAGGAGATTCTCAGCATGATGGCGCACTTCAGCGAGAAGTACGACTCGCTGATCAAGCTGCGCCCTTTTCTCGATAAGTACTCCTGAATTCCCGAGGGCACAAAGAAACGCGGCTGGAGGGAGGCCGGTTGCCATCCCTCCGGCGTTCTCAGCAACACTCCACCTCAAGGTGTCTCCGCGTACTCGGCGATGATGGCGGCAGCCTCATCTGGTTCCGCCCCGATGAGCGCATCATAGGCCTCATCCAGCCGCGCCTTGGCGTCACCGTCTCCAGCATAGCGACGCCGCGCATCCAAGAGCTGCAAGGGCAGCTGCAGATCCGATACCTCAAACGCGAACGTCGCGTCATCGGTGGTCCGTCGCGTGTCCTGGATCATCTCCAGGTACTGATAGCCGAATTCCACGGTCGGTTCGATGATGGTGCCCTCTCCGTAATCATTCCACGTGATCAGCTGGATCACATCCGGGTTCTGAGCCACCGCCATCTCCAGCGTCAGACGGAACGTCTCCCCACCTTGAGGGTCCAGGTAGCCGTAGCTTGACCCTACACCGGCTTCCTCATAGATATCTTGGAAACCGGCGACAGCACCCGCGACCGAGTAATTCCCGGGCTCCGCTTTCTTGTAGAACCCGGTCAGATAACTCTCCAGGGCCTCCTGTGTCAACACACCATTCTTGCTAGCCCACATCGGGGGCCAGGGGAAACTGGCGACGCCCGCTGACTCGGTGTGCTTGTCGAGCGTGACCAACGCCGGGGGTGTGTCCAACACCGATGTCAACGTGTCCCAATCCGCAGCGTTCTTGAAATACTGCGGTCCGAAGAGAAAGAGGAGGGGCTGTCCCGCGAACCTAAGATAGGCATCGTCGCCGAACCAGGATGCATCCAGGTGGCGCATCACATCCTGTCCGTGGGTGTAGACGTCGCCCACGGCGATGTGCTTGTTTTCGACCATAAAGCGGACGGTCTGGTCCTCGTAACAGATAGCGAAGAGCAAACCGGCCTTCTTCACCATCTCGAACAACTCTTGCGTGCTCTCGTTGATCACGCCATAGTCCCAGAAGTCCTCGATCCCGTACCAATCCACGATGACACCGTCGATGCCGCTCAGTTTCATCAGCAGAACCTGATACTCCAGGATAGCTGCATCGCTTGAGTCATACGGCCCCGTCAGCGGGGTATAGTGGGAGGCAATGTCCCGCCGTCCGTTTTCATCCCGGTTCGCCGGGTTGAAATGCTCCATGGTCCAATGCCACCCCCAAGCGCCGCTCACGGGCGGGGCCTGGTACCACGGCATGGTGTGCGCCATCAGGAGTGGACGTTGCGGCTCCTCGGGCATCGCGACCGTGGGGTCCGGTTCGGATGTAGGCTCCAGAGTGCTGGTCGGCAGGGGCGTAGGCGTGGCCTGTGAGACGGGCGTCGGCGTTGGGAGCATCAACGTCCTACTGCAGCCAGCTACGAGAAAGAGAAGACCCAGACAAGCAATACGTTTGGATGGACCGAGGTGTCTCATGAACGCTCTCCTTGCCTTGGTTCAGATACGCGGGGCCTGCCCGGGTTCGTTGTTCCTGGCCAAACCAGGCCAGCAGTGGTCGCTCCGGCTCGTAGCCGATCAACTCCCTGGCGCGGTCGTAACTCAACAACGCCTCGGTACCCTCAATCGAACGCTTCCACATCGTCACCTCGGGGAAGTAGAGCTCTGCGAGCTGCCCAGAAGGCACGCCCACGGAATTGTCGCGGTCGCAGACAAACAGGGGATGGCTCCCTTCATAGATCGCCAGCACCCCCTTCTCAAGCGCCAGCGCGGCGTCCTCCCCGCTGATGATGGTCCAGAAATCGGATCTACCGAACATAAGCATCTCATCGGGTGAAGAAGCCCCCTGATCGAGTGACTCGTCTCCCGACCACGGCCGCTCTGCAACACGCTCCCATCGCTGGGCCTCGAACTTCGCAATAAGAGGGTCAATCCGCGCTCTGCGTCCGTTCTCCGACAGGGTCGTCAACTCCTCGAAAGCCTGGCGCCACCGCCCCCGGAACACCCTTGCCTGGTCGGCCCACGGAGCAATCGTATGGAAGACGAATGGGAACCGCAGACAGACCCCCGATATCCTCTCACGGCGCCAGAAGTAAGCCGCCGTCTCCTCCAACATCTGTTTGGAGAAGGAGTATGGATCGGAGGTAAAGGTGGGGTGTGCCTCATCAATCGGGAAGTATCGAATGGGGAAGCTTCTCACGCTGTAGCCGTAGCCAAGCGCATTGATAGAACTGGCGCTGACGACACGCCTGATCCCGGCATCTGCCGCGGCGCGATAGACATTGAATGAGCCGGTGCAGTTGATATGGAAGATCTCGACTTCTGTGCCCCGATTGGGGTCCGGTAGTGCTGCCAGGTGGATAACAGCATCCATGCCGGCAAAGTGTGGGCGCAGCGCCTCGAAATCCCGAATATCAACAGGACTGTATTCCGCGCCCCGCACCACGTCCCACACATCTTGCTCAACATCCGCCTCCGGCAGGCGGTCCAGCACCAGGACCTCGTGACCGTGTCGGAGCAGGCGCGCCACGGTCACACGCCCGATACCGCCGAGTCCCCCAGTTACCAGAATCTTCATCCAGCCAGCTCCTTTGCGATGACCGCCGCGACCATCGGCGCGGTTCGGGCGAAATCCCCATCACCGCGCAGGATCAGATCCGCGTGCACGCGAGACGGCTCGATATAACGTTCGTACCCCACCTTTGCCGACTCAAGGTAGTACATAGCAATCGACCGCGGGCTGTGATCTCCAATCGGATCGCCCAGATGCTCCAGGTTGCGAACCAGACGGCGCAGGGCACGCGTTTCTCCATCGAGATCGACAAACAGACTGAGATCGAGACGCTCACGGACTTCGGGCCAGCAGAGCAACAGGTGCCCCTCAAGTATCAGGATGTCCGGTGCCTCTTCGGCGCACGACAGTGCGTCCAGATCGGCCAACATCCGCTGGGTGTCGATGGAGTCAGGATGATTCATGTCCGCCTGTGTTTTCCCGCTGGACGGCGAGACAAACATTGGCATCTCAGGTGTGCCAACGCGGAAGTAACGGTCGCTGTGCATAACACGTACGCCTGCACCAGGACACAGTACTGGCAGGGCCTCCAGCAAGGCCGCCGTGAATGTACTCTTCCCCGACGCCGATCCACCGGCGATTCCGACAACGAGACTCGAAGCCCTAGAATCCATAACACCACCTGTAGGCTATGAGATGTGTGAGCCTGCATTCTACGACGCTTGAAGGCGCCTGGCAATTGCTTGGACGCCCAATGTGGAGAATCGCGACCTTGACACTGGCGGTGCTGATCATATCATCCGCCCTGCTGCGGTGCCGATCCAGTGCCAAAGACGAGCTGGTCGTCTGCAGATTGGCAGGACTTAGCATTTGAGGTCCACCAGCATGCTGCGCGTCATCCCGATCACCGCCATCGCGCGCGAGCTGCGCGGAGGCGGTGATCGGGATGACACACCGAGGATACTACGGACCTTGAGGTGCGCGGATTCGGAGTTTGCTCTCCCTCCAGATGCGCTAGCCCTATGTAGTTTGACATTGTCAACATCCAGGTCTATAATGATTAGGATTCTTGGAGGAATGCGACGCGATGGTGAGCGACAACCACTCCTAACACGAATACCCGATCCGTAGGCTCTCGCGCATGGGAAGACCCATACGTGGATGACCCTGTGACCGAGTGTCGCCGCCCGACGATGCACCCGCTTCAGCGGCGGCGTCAGCGGCGGTGCAAGTGTTGTGGAGCACATTGTCGCAGCGCGTCTGTAGAGGGCTAATCCCCCTGTTCCGTTGGCTTTGAGGCCGTGGACGTCTGTGACGTCCGCGGCCTTTTTGTTTTGTAGAAACGCAATCTCAGACACACGAAGGACCAATATGAAGATTCCTATCACGAGCTACTGGGTTCTACTGCGAACCTATCTCCGCCCGCAATGGCGGCGCATCATCCTGCTGGCCGTGCTGCTGGCCCTGAGAATCGCGACGCGTCTGGTCAACCCCCAGATCGTGCGGGGATTCCTGGATCAAGCCCTGGCAGGGACCACAACCGAAGCTTTGCTACGTCAAGGCGCGCTGTTTCTGGCCATCGCAGCCACGTCGCAGATCCTCACCCTCATGGGCGTCACTATCGGTGAGACGGTCGCCTGGACGGCCACCAATGGACTGCGCCTGGATCTGCTGCGCCACATCTTGGGTCTGGACATGGCCTTCCACAAGGCACACCGGCCCGGTGAGCTCAGCGAACGCATTGACACCGATGTCGATGCCCTGTCCAACTTCTTCTCGCGCTTTGCCGTTACTATCGTCGGCAACAGTGTGCTGGCAATCGGCGTTTTGGTCCTTTTCTTCCAGCAGGGTTGGCAGTACGGGGTTGCGTTCACGTCCTACGCAATCATCGGATTATTGGTCCTGATGCGGCTGCGAAACTTCGCGACGCCCTTCTGGACCAAACTCCACGAGGTCCGGGCGCAGTTCTACGGCTTCCTCGGCGAGCAGTTCTCAGGCACCGAAGATGTCCGCGCCAACGGCGCGCAGGGCTATGTTATGCACCGTCTCTATGAGTTCTTCCGCCGTTGGCTGCCGATCAACCGCAATGCCAGCCTGGCAGGTTACTCCGGGTGGATGACCAATGCTGCACTTGTGGCTGTTGGTGAGTGTCTCTCCTACGCACTGCCCGGCTATTACTTCTTCCGCGGGCAGATCACCATCGGCGAGGTCTATCTGATCGGGACTTATATGGGCGTGCTCTTCGGAGGGGTCGCCGAACTCCGCTGGCAGATCACCGATCTGCAGCACGCCGAAGCCGGCATTGCGCGCATCCAGGCGCTCTTTGACCGACGCCCCAAACTTGAGGACGGCACCGGCGGGCCGCTGCCCGCAGGCGCGCTCTCTGTTGCATTTCGGGACGTCTCCTTTGCCTACGAAGACGAGCCACTGCCGTCCGACAACGGGCAGACTGAAGACGGACAGTCCGCGCAGCAGACGCTCACCCGGTCTGACACAACAGCTGGCGCCAATGGCCACGTACTGCATGACTTGAGCTTCAAGCTAGCGCCCGGGCGCGTGCTGGGACTGCTGGGGCGCACCGGCAGCGGGAAAACCACGCTCGCACGCCTGCTGCTGCGCCTCTACGATCCGTGCGACGGCGAGGTCTGCCTGGGCGACGTCCCGTTGACCGAAACGACCGTACGGAACGTGCGCCATCGCGTAGCCCTGGTGACCCAGGAAGTGCAGTTATTCCAGGCCAGCGTGCGCGACAACCTCACGCTGTTCAATCCGGCCACTACCGACACGGCTATCCTGAATGTGCTACGAGATCTGGAACTTGAATCGTGGCTGGCAGACCTGCCCGAAGGGCTGGACACGGAACTCAGCTCGGGCGGCCGCGGTCTCTCGGCCGGCCAGGCGCAGTTGCTGGCCTTCACCCGCGTCTTTTTGGCTGACCCTGATTTGGCCATCTTGGATGAGGCATCATCCCGGCTGGATCCCGCGACGGAGCAACTGATAGAACGCGCTGTGGGCCTGTTGTTGGCCGGTCGCACCGGCATCATCATCGCTCACCGGCTGAACACGATCCAGCGCGCGGACGAGATCCTGATCCTGGAGGATGGCCATATCCGCGAGATGGGCGATCGCACCCAACTGGCAGAGAATCCCAGCTCACATTTCCACCATCTCCTAGAAACGGGGATGATGGAGGAAGTGCTTGCGTAGTCAAACGGAGACACACTATGACTGCTACAACGCGAAGATCACCCACTAGAGCCGGCGCCCCCCAGGTCACCGGCTCCAGGGCAGCCGACGCTGTCCTGACGGCGGGCCAGATGATCTGGCGCCTTATCAGCTACAAACCCTGGCTATCGGCTGCCTATCTCGGCATCTGGATCGTGCTCCACATCGGCGAACTGGCACCACGAGTGATGACCAAGCTCTTCTTCGATACGCTGACCGGCGATCAGCCTTACCGGTTCGGGATAACCGGCATTGTAGTTCTGGTCCTGGCCACCCGTGCGCTACACATCATCACCATCGGCACCGGCGCCGTCGTCGCTGCCCGACGGCAGTTCACGATCGGCTCGCTGCTGCGCCGCAATCTGCTGGCACATATCCTCAACCGCCCCGGAGCCAAGGCGATAGCCGTCTCGCCCGGCGAAGCCCTCAACACGTTGCGCGACGACGTGGGCGAGATTGAAAGCGTCATAGGTTGGCTTGCCGACCAGATCGCGATCATAACCTACACAGGGCTCGCCCTGGGGTTGATGATCAGCATCAACGCCAAGATTGCGCTGCTGTCCTTGATCCCGCTGGTCGTCGTGATCCTGATCTCTCGCGCGATGGCCACCCACGCCGAACGCCATCGCCAGGCTAGCCGCAAGGCCACGTCCCGCGTCAGTGGGGCACTCACTGAGATCCTGGGCGCAGTGCAAGTCGTGAAAGTCGCCAGCGCCGAGTCTCACGTCGCGAGACGGGTCGATGCACTGGGGAAAACCCGCCAGCACGCCATGGTCCGTGACCGGGCGCTCAATCAGATGCTCCAGCTGATCAGCGAAGAGGCCGGCACGCTGAGCACCGGCTTCACCTTGATGCTAATCGCCGGCGCGATCCGGGATAACAGTTTCACCATCGGCGACTTTGCTTTCTTTGCCACGTGCCTGGATAGCTTCACGATGCTCATCGTGGAGGCCGGTGGCTTCACCGCCCGCTTCAAGCAGGCCGGCGTAGCGTTCCGGCGCCTGATGGAACTGATGCAGCCGGACGGGAAGACTCTATCAGACGCGCAGGCCGGCACGCAGCTCGTGGCACATCACCCCATCTACCTGCGCGAGGCACTACCGGAACTCACCGTCCCCGGGAAGCTCGCCAGCGACCGGCTGGACTCCCTGGTCATCGACAACCTGACCTTCCACTATGCCACACCCGGCGATAGTGCCGACCGCGGTGACGGCGTCAATCGCAGTAATGGCAATCGGGGGCACGGCATCGAGGACGTCAGCTTCTCGCTGAACCGCGGTGATTTCGTCGTCATCACCGGGCGGATCGGCTCGGGCAAGACCGCGCTACTCCGCGCCGTCCTGGGGCTGCTGCCAAGGGAAGAGGGCACGATCGTGTGGAACGATGCCCCTGTGACGAACCCAGCAGCTTTCTTCGTGCCGCCGCGGAGCGCTTACACCGCACAGATCCCTCACCTCTTCAGCGAATCGCTGCGGGACAATATCCTCATGGGCCTGCCAGAGGATCGTGTCGATTTGGCCCACGCCATCCAACTCGCCGCGTTGGATGCTGATATCGAGCAGATGCCCGATGGCCTGGACACCGTCATCGGGCCGAAGGGCGTCCGGCTTTCCGGCGGGCAGCGCCAGCGTACGGCGGCCGCACGCATGTTCGTGCGCGATCCGGAGCTTCTGGTCTTCGACGATCTCTCCAGCGCACTGGATGTAGAGACCGAGCAAGCACTCTGGGAGGGTGTCTTCTCCCGCGCCGGTGACAACGGCGAGGCCACATGCTTGGTCGTCTCGCACCGTCGCCCCGCGCTGCGCCGCGCAGACCACATCCTTGTCCTCAAGGAGGGTCGCATTGAGGCCCAGGGCACGCTCGATGAACTGCTGGCGACAAGCGAGGAGATGCGCCAGATCTGGGGTTAGGTGTTTTTCATCCATAGTCTACACAAGGAGAATCTGATGACTGCCAGACATCGACAGTACCAAGGCCTTTGCGATTTCGAATCCGTAGGCACGTTTCTGATCGACCACTACCAACCCGACAACAAGGACGGGAACTGGTTCCAGCCGACTTGGGAGTATATGCACAGCCACCCATCGCTGGATGAGTCCAACGTCTGCAGAATCCGCATCTGGGAGGATGCCGGCGAGATTGTGGCCGTCGCCAATTACGAAAGCAGCTTGGGCGAGGCCTTCTTCCACGTCAAGCCCGGCCACGAATCGCTGGAACCCGAGATGCTGGCCTACGCCGAAGCCAATCTCTACGGCACAGACGCTGAGGGAAAGAGACACCTGAATGCCTTCGTGAACGACTTCGACACGGACTTTGTCGATCTAGTGAAAGCCAGGGGCTACGAGATGAAACGAGACTGGGCGCGTCCCGTCTCGCAGTTTGCGGTCCCCGATCCCTTTCCGGAGATTGCGCTACCGGCGGGATTCCGACTGAAGAGCTTGGCTGACGAGAACGATCTGTACAAAATCAACCGCGTCCTGTGGCGCGGCTTCAACCACGAAGGGGAACCACCTGAAGGGGACCAGGACATAGAGGATCGACGGAAGATGCAGTCCGGCCCCAACTTCAGGCACGATCTGACCATCGTAGTCGAGGCGCCCGACGGCAACTACGTTTCCTTCTGCGGCATGTGGCATGAGAGGATCAACCGCATCGCCTACGTCGAGCCCGTAGCCACAGATCCAGACTACCGGCGCATGGGACTTGGCAAAGCCGCGGTCTGGGAGGGCATCCGGCGCTGCGGCGTCGAAGGCGCCACCGTCGCCTATGTGGGATCGGATCAGGAATTCTATCACGCCATCGGCTTCAAGACCCTCCACTACAGAAACTGCTGGACCAAGAATCTGTAGATGATCCACCCCTGGCATCCGGCTCCGGCTAAGGCCGGGCCGGATGCTATACCCTGAATCAACACGACCCCGCCCATTGGGGGGTGCTTCACTATTCTGGAGTAGACCGCGGATTCGACGTAGCCGTGCGCCTCTGCTTTGCCCCCACCAGGGGGAAAAAAGGGGGGTCTGCGTGCGTAAGCAGCCATCATGCTGCCTCGCCTCCCCGGATGCCGGCTTCGCCAACTCACCGGATTCCTGAAATGCGCCCGCCCGCTCGTAGCCCAGTTTGACCTTCCGGTGGAATCATCATATCGTAGATGACACGGGTGATTCCTGCTCTCGCTTGGCGTCACGGCTCGCATCGTTAGCATGTGCTGCTCATCCCGGTCCTGACCTGTACATTGAAGATTCGGAGGAAGCCATGAGTTCAACACAACGTAGGTTGGCGACAATCACCTTGCTGGTTATGATAACTGCTCTGCTGGCTTCCGGCCCGAGCTATGCCGCCGGACAGCCCCCCCCAGGTGTCAAGGTCCTTATCAGTTTCCGAACGCCTCCCGGTGCTGCCGAGATCGGAGCCGTCAGGAGGGCCGGCGGGCACGTGCGCTACGCCTACCATATTGTCCCCGCCATTGCAGCCACGGTACCAGAAACGGCACTGGCGCGTCTTGCTGCCAACCCGGCGGTCGCGCGTATCGAGGCTGATA
>CBFCZM010000077.1:0-9610 GCA_965602565.1 uncultured Anaerolineae bacterium | reverse complement strand
CTCTGAAGTCCTCGAAAGCCACCACAACGCCGAACATCGGAATGTATCTCAAAAGCAAAATGAGAACGAGACCCGGCAGAGCCAGCAGCAGAATCAGGCGATTCTTATAAAGCTCGCCCAGGAACTGCGCAACGCCACTGCGTTCGCCAGCTGCGGCGACAGGCTTGGACATCGTTTTCGTCAATTGCATCATGTCTTTTCCCACCCTAGGGATGATCCGGCGTTTCTCTGGCGACTCAGAACAGCGACACGTGGATGTGGGGAGTTGAACCTCAGAACGTCCTCAGTATAATGGAGTTCCGTTTCCATTTGGCATTCAAATAGGACAACTGGGGGACAAGCAGCGGACATGACCGACCCACGACAAGAGGACATCCTAGAGCAGGAACTGCGGCATGCCCTGCAGCATCTGTATGATCCCACCGAGCTGCGCAAGAATCAGCTCCTGGCGCTATTGGGCATCGATGCAGGTCCCAGTCCCCTGACACAGTTACGGCGCAGTCTGGCCGAATCTATAGAGGCGCTCAAGCCCGGCAACCACGTGCCCGCCGACGCACACGCGTGGCGCGTGTACAACATCCTCACCTACCGCTTTGTCGAGCGGCTCAGCCAGCGCGAAACCGCGACGGATGTGAACTTGAGCGTGCGCCAGTTGCGCCGCAACGAACATGAAGCCATCCGAGTCCTGGCCCACGCGCTCAAACACCGCTACGAGCTTCCCGCATCCTCAATCCAACCGCAGCGAGATGGCGACAGCAAGACCGCTGCCGTTGGACAAGGTCGCGTTCAGGAACTCGCGTGGCTGCAGCAGACCGTGCCCAGCGAGGTCATCGATGTCCAGGCACTGCTTGAGTCCGTGATAAGCACAGCCACGCCGCTGCTCCGAGAGTCGCACGTCGAGGTCATCTTTGACGTGCCGCCAGAGGTACCTTTGATAATGGGGCAGTTGGCCACAGTGCGCCAGGCGCTCCTCAACATCCTATCGGCTGCGGTGCCCGCAGCGGTCGGAGGACACGGCCACATCCAGGTCTCCAGATCCGACCAAGAGATCAGGTTGACCTTGTGCATGTGGCGCGACGATGAGAGCTTGGTCCCGATGGACAAACAGCTGGTCAGTGATCTGAACATCAGCCGGGAACTTGTTGAGCTTGGAGGCGGCACGCTGAACGCTGCATCTGTAACGGATCGCTGCAGCGTCATCATGACTCTACCGAGCGCGCTCCCGCTGCGCATGCCGGTTCACGTCATCGACGATAATGCCGATACAACGCAGCTGTTCCATCGCTATCTGACAGGCGCGCAGTTTGATCTCACCAGCAGCCACGACCCTGAGGAAGCGCTGGCTGCCGTCGTCGAAGCAGCCCCCAAAGCCATCGTGCTGGACGTGATGCTGCCCGGCGTGGATGGTTGGGAGCTCCTGGGCCGTCTACGCGAACACCCACGGACCCGGGATATCCCGGTGGTGATCTGCACGATCCTCCCCCAGGAGAAACTGGCATTGGCGCTAGGCGCGGCGGCCTTCCTGCGAAAACCCTTCACCCGAGACGCACTCCTCTCTGTGCTGGCGGGGCTCGCCCGGCGACAAGGCTAAATCAGTTCAACCATCGCCTTAGGCGACCACAGTCTGGGCGTGCCCTCCTCTCCGGGAGGCATGTGGCTGTCCGGAGCCAGCATGGACGTGAACATGCGTATGCTGGTCAGGATCTGATTCACCGAAAGCCCGCCCGCCACGGTGACCGCCAGGGCGTCGCTCACGATGGGATGCCCCAATGGATCTCGTGCCGAGATCAAGATCACCGGCACGTCCTCCCAGGCAGTGCCCTCGCGAAGCCGCAGGAACTCGAAGCCATCCATCTCCGGCATCATCAGGTCAAGCAGAATCACATCAGGCACCTGCTGCTGGAGGACTTCGATGGCCTGACGTCCGTTCCTGGCCCGCAACACACGATAGGGCCGGTCCGCAGACGACAGCATCCGGCGGTAGAGCATCAACGCCTCTCGCTCATCATCAACGATCATCACCGTCTCAACCGGACGCTCCAGATTACCCAGAGCTGACAGCAGAGCCTGACGCGCGATGGGCTTGACCAAATATCCGGAGACCCCCAGCCCGCTGATGGTCTGCTCCTCGCCCGGCACAGAGCAAGTAATGACCGGGATGCTGTAGGGCGGGGTGAATTCATCCTGCAGCTTCGTCAGAGCTGCGCCAACGTCAAGCTCATTGATCAGCAATGCCTGGCTTGGCGTCTCGCGTAGCGCATCCATCGCCGCCGGTAGCGACGTCACCGGCACAAAATCGACCCCCTCAAGATGCCGAGCCAGCATGCGCTGCATCGAGGTCCCCTGCTCAACAATCACCCACCGCGGCTGAATCTGCACTTGCGGCAATCGCGATGGACGGCGCCGTGGCTCGTACGGATTGTAGGGATCGACCCAGCGCATATAGCTGTCACCCAATGGCACCGGGGCAGCAAATGGCAGACGGGAGAAAACCGTTGTTCCTTGCCCCTCCTGGCTTTCCACCCACATCTGACCTTCGTGGAGCTCCACAAAGCTCTTGCTGATACTCAGTCCGAGCCCCGTGCCGCCATAGCGCCTGCGGATCGTGGCGTCCAGCTGCTCGAAGGGCCTGAAGAGCCGCGCCCGCTTCTCCTCAGGAATCCCGGGACCGGTGTCAGCAACGCTCACCACCAGGTCGTCTTGCTCGCGCCAGACTCTGACCGTGACGCCACCGGCCTCGGTAAAGCGCCCAGCGTTGCTCAACACGTTCAACATCACCTCACGGATGCGGATACGGTCACAGAAAACGGCGGGCAGATCCGCCTCGATCTCGACATCCAGGGTGAGTGATTTCGACTTGAAGAGAGGACTGACGGCCGTGACGGCCGAGGTCACAATCTGCTCAAAGGCCACTTGTTCGCGAACCAGGGCCATCTGGCCGGCCTCGATCTGGCTCAGATCGAGTACATCATCCACCAGGTCCGAAAGGTGCTGGCTGTTCCGAAGGACGACGTCAAGATCGGCCAACAGGGTCGGCGGCAGTGGGGCATCTCCATACGTCTCCGGGCTCTCAAGCATCATCTCGCAAAAGCCCACGACCATGTTAAGCGGCGTGCGAAGCTCGTGGCTCACGTTCGCCACGAACTGCTCCTTGGTACGCCGTTCGTTGTCGGCTGCCTGGCGCAAAGCTTGGGCCAGCCGGTTGAGACGCGTCAACTGGGCGTTAGCCTCGGTCAAGTCCTCCAGCGTCTCATGGAGCTGCTGTTGGTAGTCGCGCGCCTGCTCGAGGGATTCGAGACTCCGCTCATACCCGCGCCAGGCCCACTGAACCGTGTTGACCAACGGCTTCAGCGTCATCAGCAGGGCACCCTCGACGATCCAGATGCCGACGATCGTGATTGCCGTCAGTCCCTCGTCCATTCCCGGGACCAGACCAGGCCAGATCAACAGGACGGCGGTGAAGACGGAGGATGTGACCAGCCCGGCGGGAATGCTGATGAGGATTGTGCCCACAGCCACGGGAAGAATGAGCAGACAGACCACAGGAGGATAGCGCGTCCAGACCAGGAAGAAGCCCAACATCGCGACACAGCTCAAGAAGAGAAGCCAGGCTGCCTGCAGGTAACTCCGGCGGCGAACCCAGAAGGACACACCAACCAGAGACAGCACAGAAAACGCCCCGATGAGACTGCGCCCCACGCTCAACAGGTTCGCCGGCACACGCAGCAGCAGTAGGCCGAGAACCGCCACGGCAACCAAACAGACTGTCAAGGCGCTGTCGCGGAGATCTTTGATGCGATCTTCCAGCTCAACCGACCACCCGGGTGCCGGTCCTACTTCCTGTGTTGCAGAAGTCATGGGCGCTTGCTCCTATCTGGCGAGGTAAGCGAAACGGCCCGGGCATACGCCCGGGCCGCACAGGCTGGGGCGGCACGATTCGAACGTGCGATACACGGATTCAAAGTCCGTTGCCTTGCCAACTTGGCCACGCCCCAACATTATCCCCATTATAACGCAAGATCACGAGCCAGCCAACCATTCAGGCTGGTCGATGGCATTTGGCACAAGCCACAGATTCATCGGTCATCCCGAGCGGGTGCCGAAGAAAGCCTCGCAGGCGTGGCTGTCACCAAACGTGCCTGCTCAACTCGCTACTATGAGACTTACGTTTGCTTTCGTTTCCCCCGCAACCGACTCGTTTCTTTGAGCCTGAACCGCGTGGCTCCCGCGCGATGGAGGTGATCGGGATGACAAGCGACACGCAGTCTAGCCTCAAATGCGCTACCCCTGCCATGCTGACCGCAGGTGAATGGCCGGGCATGACGGCCTGTCCTCGAAGAGGAGCCCGGCCTACACAGAGTGCGCTACGTCAAGCATGCGCCATTCGCAGATTCACCATTCCGGCATACTTCCCTTACCTCACCGTAGCACCAAAGGCAGATAGATGCCGCGCATGACAGGTCCGGAGCAGGCATAGGTGCACGCTTCGAAGCCGGTGTCCTGCCAACCCTCGGTGACATCGCAGGCGTTGTCCGTGCCGGTGAGGCCCAGGCTCTCAAAAGCAGCAATGTCGGTACCGGTATTCGGACAGACGGTCACCTGCTCCAGGGTCGCGCCGTCCGCCTGGAACAGGAGCAAGCCATTGCCGTTGTCGGCGACATAGAGCTGCGACGCTTGCAGCTCGCTCACGCCCGTTGCGTGCAGGCCCCACTCGGCGTTCGCCATCAGCACCGACTGGTCGACGGTGCCGGCGCTGACGCCCTCAAGGCGAACACCTTCGGCGTAGCTGAGAACGGTGCAGCCGGTGACCGTGATACCATTCCCACCGATACCGCGGATGCCGACACCTGCACCGCCACCCATCAGGATGGCGCCGTTACAGTCCAGCGTCACATCCTCACCCTCGACGATCAGTACGCCGGGCTCGCCCTCGTCGGGGATCTCATAGGTTCCCGAGCAGAGGAGCGTGTCGGCGGCGATGACCATGTCGTCGTGCGGCTCAATGCACTCCTTGGGTGGCCCGGCATCATCGGGGCAGTTCACCGAATCCTCGCCCGGGCCCAAGATGCTATCGCCGCAGAACGAGGTCGTGACCTCCGCGGTGGCACCGGCCAGGTCGCCCCAGTCATCGGGCACGATGGCGTCGGTCTCGCCCGGCGCCACGCTGAACGGGCCGGTGACCAAGGTCGGCGCGCCAGCCGGGGTCGGTACGCCCTCACGGATCATCTCGTTGCTGATCTCCAAAGAGTACTCGAAGGGGACGTCACCTCGGTTGGCAACCACGGCCCCGCTCAGGTCCGTCAGTGTCTTGATCCAGATCTTGGACTGGTTGTTGAGCTCGCCGGTGATGCGATAGGTGCGGCGGTCGCCGCTCGGGTCCCAGCCACGCGTCCAAGTTGCAGTGATGGGCTTCCAGGCGTCACTGGTCATGAGGGCCAGCTCGTTGTGCTGGGCATTGCCGTTGACGATGCGCAACTCGAGCTCATCGCGCGTGCTCTCAGAGGCAGGGATGCTGTCAAGCAAGTAGGCACCGTTGAGGCCGATAAGCGTCCCAATGTAGGGCCCGTTGCCGCCGTAGATGTGGATGTTGTAGTCACCGGGCTGGACCAACAACCGGGCCGGCGAATCTGAGGCATCCGTCGCCCCCCAGATGGGGTAGCCCATCCCGCCAGGGATCTCCTCGTGAGGATTGCCGCCGGCATCGTGGCCCAGCAAGTTTCCCGACATGTCCTCAACACCGGCCTTGGCGCCGCTGCCGAAGACCATATTGATGATGCCGTTAACGGAAAGCGGCAGCGTCCAGTCGCTACGGTTCAGTATGGAATAGGGCATGTTGAAGATACTATCGTCGCCCCACGTGCCGTCGCTGCGCTGGTAAGACCAGTCGTTAGCACTCCGATCCACCACAATGACCGGGAACTGCGTCGGATCGTCGACGAGATTGGTGACGAATCCCTCCTTGTTGTTATCGTAGACGTAGATGCGCGAGGTATCGCCAGCCTCATCGACCACCGAATCGTAGTTCATCACGTGACCCGTGGTAAGCCCATTCTTGATGGAGACGGTGCCCATCTGGCGGTTGGCCAGGCCATTGCGCGCGGCGCTGAGTACAGGGTTGGCATTGTCACCCCCCGTCGCCATCGCGCTCAAGAATATGCCGAGAGCCTCCGTTGACATCTGGCTACCATGTACGATCTCGCGACTCTCCGTAAGGCTGTAGCCACCGGAGGCGCTGTCGACTTTGAGTTCGGGAACTGTGGTGGCACCGGGCAGGTAGTTAGCCGGGTGGTCATTATAGTTGAAGAAGTGGAGTGACTTGGCGCTCATGCCGTAACAGGTGCCGGACTCGCCCAGGTCACGGTAGGCGGCGCCGTAGAGTATCGCGGCCACCGGCTCCGGGATGCCGGTGCCGATATCAACCATCTTGCCCGCGCACCAACACTTAAAGGGGATGCAGATAGGCAGCCCGGCGCAGATCTTGATGGTGATTTCCACCTCGTCCTCGCCGAAAGTGTCCTCGTAGCGGCTCCACGAGAGATCGTCAACGGTGGGATTGTGGAAAGAGAACCCCCAGTTGATATTGTACCACCCCACGCACTCATTGGTGCAGCGCGAGGTCTCGCCGGTGTCGGCCCAGCTGTAGAGTTGCGAGCAGGTGTTGTTATCGCCCGCGGCGCCGGTGCCGGCATTGCTGTAGACATCCTTGCCGGTGCTGTAGCAGAGCCCGTTATGGTTCACCGTCACGCCGCTCACCTGATTGTCCAGGTAGAGCCCGTACTGGTTGCCGCGCACAGTGTTCTTGCTGACCTCCGTGCCGGTGGACGATTCCACGGCGATGCCCTTGCCGGTATTCCGGCGCACCCAGTTATCGCGCACGGTGACATTGTCGCTCTCCTTGATCAAGATGCCGTTGGCGTTGCCACCAGTTGTACTCGTGCGATTGGCGCCAACGGTGTTGCTGATCACGTCCGCTCGGTGTGAGAACGCGCGAATAGCAACCCCGTAGCCGGCGCTTGTGCGCACGCTGTTGCTAATCACGACGCCGTCAGGGCTGTCGTCATAGGCAATGGCATCGGCGGCACTGTCAGTGATGGTGTTGTTGGTCACGGTGATCGAATCACCGCCCACCACAAGAATGCCGCGGCTCTCGTCCATCGTGATCCCCTGCACCGTCGTCTCCGACGAATCGATGATCAGGATACCGTTGTTCCCGTCCGTGCCGTTATCGATGGTCATATCGCGCACGACGCTGTTGTGCACGTTGCAGAGGATCACCTCGTCGTTGCCGCTGCCGGTCACCGTCACGCCGGACTGGTCGTACACATACCGGATTCCGCTGGAACCGTCTATGTAGTTGGTGCACTCGCCCGCCACCCAGATATTGTATTGACCGCTCTCGAAGAAGCTGTTCAACTGGACAATGCTGTCTTTGGCGTTGGTGAGGTTGATCCCGTAGAGGCTGTTCTGGTCGAAGGTCGTATCGTAGATCTCGTTGAGCAGCGGCTTGACCGTCGAGTCGGTCTGCAGCACGGCGATGCCAGTGGTGTTGCTGTAGATCGTGTTATCGTAGAGCTTACTCATCCCGCTGGAGCGGACCTCGATGCCGGTGCTGAAGCCGTGGATGCGGCAGTTCTCCACGCGCACGCCGATGCGGTCCTCAAAGGACAGGCCAGCGCCGCTGCCGCTGCCGATGATCTCGTTGTTAGCGCAGTCCAGCGTGACGTGGTTGCCGGTGACGGTGATCCCGCCAGGCACCGTTACGTTGTCGGTCAACGTGACCTTGCCGTAATCGCCGTTGAGCTTGCCAGCGCAGGCGGAGGGCGAGGCGCAGGTCGTCGTCGTCGACGGCGTGCAGGTGGAGGTGCAGGACGAGAGGCCGCCGTCGCCGTTCCAGTTGTAGATCGCGTCGCAGGTGTTGCCCGAGCGTACGTTGCCCGTGCTTGTCCCGGACATCTCGATATCGCGCTTCGTCTGCTTGCAGAAGCGGTTCTGTGTGAAGTTATTGTTATCCGAGTCATACATCCAGACACCAGTGGTCGACTGCGTGATAGCGTTACCAGCGATCAGTCCGTTATCCGTCTCCACCAGCTGCAGGCCGGTGCCACCGTCTGTCACCGTATTGGTGAGGACACGCGCGCCCGTGGCCTGGTAGAGACGAAGGCCCGTCCCCCAGCCATCGAGCGTGACACCGGTGACGGTCACGCTGGTCTTCGCACTGATGTTGACCGCGACGTCGCTCTCGGCGCCCGTAGCCGTGCTCCGGATCGTGTAGCCCTGTCCGTCGAAGGTGACATTGCCGGCGCC
The DNA here is from genome assembly GCA_965602565.1 of uncultured Anaerolineae bacterium. Lineage (GTDB taxonomy): Bacteria > Chloroflexota > Anaerolineae > B4-G1 > SLSP01 > PWVB01. The sequence continues at coordinate 1,306 of CBFCZM010000077.1, read as the reverse complement.
CACGTGGATGCAGGTGCCATCCACCGACGTGGTGATGTCCTGGACCAGTCTGACTGTCGCGTAGGTGCCGTTCAGTTTGGACGTGCAATCATTGCAGTCAGTGCAGGTCGTCTCCCCCGGGACCGGCGTATCCCAGAACTTGTTGCCGGTCAGATTCTGGTGACCGAGTGACTGGGTGAGGACGTCAAACTCAATCCAGTTGCTGGTGCGGACCGTGCCGTCGACGGTGGACGCTCCGTTGGAATCTCGACCCGGCGGATCGGTCTCGATGATGTGGAAGTACTCGCATCCGATGCCATCATCGATCGTCAGGCCATAGTAGCCCACGCTGCTCGTCGTCGTGCTGATGACAAAGGCGCCCTGAGTGGGGTAGGCATTGCCTCCACACCAGAGGGTGACCGTCGCCCCCTCGACGTACTGGGCGCCGAGATTGGGCGGCTCTGCCCCCATCGGGCCCTCGATCACCCGGCCCTGAAATTTGACATCTTCTGTCGGCGCCGCGCGTCCGCTGCCCACGACGCTCAGGGCCACCAACAACACGCCAATTGCCAGAACTGCGGGACCCATCGCTCTGAGCTTCATTGTGCCTCCCTTTGGCTGCGGACCACCGTTCGTCGGCATGTTTCAACGCGCAGACGTTGGCGCGTTGAGGTGTCGGAGGAAGCCGTACGCGAATAGTATAGGGCGGACGAGGGAGAGCGCCAACCGGCAACGGGTGCACTCGAGCATGGGGGCAAGCCACGAAGCTACAAGAATCCGCTAGGCCTGCGAGCCCGGCATAGCACATTCTCGACCGCACCCCAGCAGTCCAGCACGATCACGTGAAGAGGGCCTGACACACACCGTGGCAGTTTTCGGGAGCCCGGAGAAAACGGCAGCCCGGCCAGTACTCTCTGCTGTCATAAGTCCAGAGACGGGACTACAATGGACGGTAGACAAACCCAGGAGGCACCTATGAAGGTCACCCGTCTCGAGGTCACAGTCAAGCACCGAACCCCGAGCCCGACACCCATCCGTGATGCGCTGCAAAGCCTTCCCGGAGCGGGGACGGTCCACGTCACCGTACATACAGATGGACGGGTCCACGGCGCTCCGGTCACCGGCAGCGGCGAGATCGGCTTCGGACGTGTCAGCGGCGCACCCGATGCCCTGGCTGCCCTAGTCGAGCACGAGCTGGCGCCCGTTGTGGTCGGCACCAACCCGGCCTACGTGCGGTCCACCCACGCAACCCTGCTGCGTGAGACAGAGTACCACGGCGCCTTCGGCCTGGCGATGTTCGGGATCGCAGCCATCGACACAGCGCTGT
>CBFCZM010000076.1:0-9616 GCA_965602565.1 uncultured Anaerolineae bacterium | reverse complement strand
ACAGAGTCTATGACGTCGAAGTAGTCAGCGGTGATAACCCACGTGCCAATGGGAACGGTTCCGAAGACATAGCCGCCACTCGGGTCGGTGTAGGTGGCCTGCTCCGGGTAGGTGTTGATGCGTACGTAGATATCCTGCAGCCCTACCGTCTCAACCAACGCGCTCCCCATCACTGTGCCGCTCGGCCCCACCGTGACCACAGGTGTGGGCTCAGGCGTGGGGCCTGGAACCGACACAGAAATGATCTCCGAGGCCCAGATGTTGTTGTCTTCGTCAGATTCATCGATCTGGCTCCACACGTCCACGGCTGCGGCAAGGTTGTGCATTCCTATCGTGTAGAATCCCTCCCGCATCACCATCGTGAAGCTCATGTTGTCCCCGGCCGCCAAACTAGTGAAAGCAGTCTGCTGCACAACATTCTGCTGATCTAGCTCGACGCCAATCATGTAGTCGCCATAGAGCTGCACCCAGAAGACCGAGGTGACATCCCGCTCCCCATCGTTTCGAATCGTGATCAGGGCATGCAGCAGCTGATAGGTCGACAGAGGGAGTTCGTCCAGGACCGTCAGATCGGTAATCCTCAGGTCGGGCATCAGTACCGGATCACAGACCGTGATCTCGGTCTCCATCGACAGAAGCACAGTATCCTGATTGTTCACGATCTCTGCCCTGATCGTGTGGACCCGCGGCTCGGCATAGTCAACGGTGATCACGATCTCCTCGGCAAAGGCGCCGGCTGCGAAATCATACGGATGCTCCCCACCCACCTGCACACCGTCCAGCCGGAACACGATATCCTTGTAGCTGCTGTTAGCATCAATCTGGGAGCCGTTGACGGTGATCGCAAGCGTACCAGGTTCCAGACAGCCCGGCGCAGTGTAGATGAACGCACCGGACGGCGTAGCCGTCGGTGTGGGTGTGGGTGTATGCGTCGGCGTGGGAGTCGGCGTCGCGCCTTCACAGACCGTCGCGTATGCCTGAGTCCCGTAGCCCGAGACCACGATCGTATAGCCGCACTGCATCTCATGCAGGCCGCTGAAGGTGAAGGTGCCATCCGCCTGCACCGTCACCGTGCGCTGCAAGCCCGTCTGGGCGACGAGCAACGTCACCGCACGCTCTGGCGCGGCCGTGCCAAGCACGGTCGTGTCCTCAAAATCCACAGGATTGATCACAATCGGGATCGGCGTGGGCGTCGGTGTTGGGGTCAGGGTTGGGGTAAGCGTGGGGGTGGGCGTGTCCTCTGGCGTGGGGGTCAGGGTCGGGGTCGGGGTCGGCGTAAATGTTGCAGTCGGAGTTGACGTGTACATCGGCGGCGCAGGCCCAGCTGGTGTGCTGATCGCCCCCGTTCCCACGTACTGGATTGTGCGCCAGCTCTCGGTTTCCAGATAGAGGCCGTCCGGCATAAAGGGTTGCATAATCGGGGTCAATGGCTCAACGAGACACCCGATGAGAACCCCCACTCTGTCGGTACCCGGAACAGCTTCATCACCGTTGGTGAATGTGGCGGTGTCAGGCCCGTGATCATAGGACACAATCGCATTCACGGCCGGAATCAGTGCTTGGTACTCCCACACCTGATTCCGGATCCCCTGCTGATCGCTCGGGTGCACGACGCCATACCTTACGCCCTCACGCGCGGCATTGGACACATTCACATAGATGAATAGGATCCGCCCGAACTCCAGCATGCCGATGAGGACCAGAAGCAGTATCGGAAGAATCAGCGCAAACTCAACCAACCCCTGGCCTCTTCGCACCCGGCGGCGAGCCTCTGTTCGTGTGTCAGTCATGTTCCGTTCCCCCAGAAAGCAGCGAACATCCAACGCGGCAGCGCGCCCACACTCACCAAACTCAAACGCAAAGATCAGGACTTGTGCTCAACAGGCGTCGCGACTAGCTATCGCCCAGTCTCTGCGCGCCCAGTTCCACTTCAGCCAGCCGCCTGGGGCCGCATACAACCAATCTGGCCGGATTTCAGAAATCGCGTCTCTCAATCTCACAGCTGTTACATACTACTTTATAACTATTCTATACGATTTTCTCACACAAGTCCAGTCACATACGGGTTTTCGTCGGAATCTGCCGAGATTGCCGCGGTAAACCGGCCAGCAAGCCCATCCAGAGCATTCTCCACACGCAGAAGTGGCGATTCACACACGGGAAAAGCAAAGACCGACCCTCGGGGTCGGTCTTTGTCGATGTCGAAAGACGGCTGCGCCGCGCTTCGGTACTACGTCACGGCACTGCAGGCTCAACCACCTCAGGAGTAGGCGCCTCGGTTGCCCCGGCTGAGTCGACGGTGGGAACAATGCCCGGTCCCGCCACGACAATCGTCGGTGTTGTACCCTCCTGCGTGAAGATGATCTTGTCGGTTGCCGACAGCGCTGACGCGTTCGCAAGCAGAGCCTGCAAGTACACGTAATCCGGATTCGCGGCGTAGATGTCGGCGAGGAGCAGTTCCTGGGCGAGCGAGGCGCGGGCCGCGGCCAAGGCCGCCTCAGCCTGCGCTTCGTTGATCTCCAGGTCCTTCTGCGCTGAGAGAAGGTCGTTGGCTTTCTGCTGCTCGATCACCGTACTCTCAACCACCAGCTGCTCGCGCTGCAGCTCCGAGAGTGTCGTCTTCTGCCGGACCTCTTCCTGCTGCCGAGCAAGCTGGACACGAACCTCACCCTCCTCACGCGCCTGATCTGCGGCAGCCTGCTGGTAGGCCTTGATGGCGTCCTGCTGGGCCAACTCGGTATCCAACCGGCTCTTTGTGATCGCATCCAGGCTGGCCTGCACTTCCACAGATAGGATGATGTTAGGGACGGTCACGTTCTTGACCGTGAGACCGATGCCACCGACCAACTCGTCGATCTCCTCATCGATGCAGATGCGCACCTCATCTCGAGCGGTCCCGATCACATTATCGTTGAAGGTGCGATCTCCAACGCAGACCTTCATGGACTGCAGCGCCAAGTCAGTCACGCGAGCGCGCAGAGCTTCGTCGCTCAGATAGAGACCTTGATACAGGGGCCACAGCTGACGCAGCTGGTCGGCAGCAATTACAGTGGGCCGGAACACATCACCACTCACCTTCAGGCCAATGCGCTGGCGATCAGAGGTGATGACCTCGGGATCCTCAACGGAGAAAGAAACCGCCTCGCTGGAGACTTTCTTAAGATCCGCATACAGCGCCACATCACTGTAGACACCCGGACCGACCACCTCAGAGATCCGACCACCCCGGAAACGCACACCGACCTCTTGCTGGTCAACCCGCGCAAAGAAGTAGGCGTGCTGGTTCCCGACCGTGAAGACCACCAGTAGAACGACAACCACCAGCGCGACGATTCCGTACCGCCGCATCATATCACGACTGTCCATCTCTATCTCCTCATGGCCGCCATGCCCACGCGGCAGCCAGATAAGGGGCCTTCGCCCGATAAACTCGATCTCACCCACGCGCGTGAATCTGCGATCCACACGCACATCGGCTAAGTCTACAGTCCCGCCACCAAATGTCAACCTCTGGCAGTCTGTCACGCTAGGTGTCGCCAGAGGACGACAGTTCCAAGTGAGCCACCTACCCCGTCCACTGTTCACACGCCACCACGGCCTTGTTGTTGTAGAGACGCCCCGGTGCTGCGTCTTCCGGGCAGCGACCCGGTCCACTGTTCACACGCCGCCCCGGCCTTGTCGTTGTAGAGACGTCGCGCCGCAGACGGCGTTGTGGGGCGTCTTCCGAGCAGCGACCCGGTCCACTGTTCACACGCCGCCCCGGCCTTGTCCTTGTAGAGACGCCCCGGTGCTGCGTCTTCCGAGCAGCGACCCGGTCCACTGTTCACACGCCACCACGGTCTTGTCGTTGTAGAGACGTCGCGCCGCAGACGGCGTTGTGGGGCGTCTTCCGAGCAGCGACCCGGTCCACTGTTCACACGCCGCCCCGGCCTTGTCCTTGTAGAGACGCCCCGGTGCTGCGTCTTCCGAGCAGCGACCCGGTCCACTGTTCACACGCCACCACGGTCTTGTCGTTGTAGAGACGTCGCGCCGCAGACGGCGTTGTGGCACGTCTTCCGCGATTTGCGCCCAAGCCGGTTGCCCCATACGCCCCCGTCCACCGCGGAAGACGTGGCACCGCCACGTCTCTACCAGGCCAGGCTGCATATCGCACGCGCATCCGTTTTCCTGTAGAGACGTCGCGCCGCAGACGGCGTTGTGGGACGTCTGAAGTCAGGGCTCGCCCAGGTTGACACACCGGTCTGATCTCAGGAACGATAGCCCTGTTCCTGGTAGCCATCGAGCACTCTGAGGTAGACACCGGCGCAACTCAGGATACAATGGGACCTGCTCATCTGCAGCGATGAACGCCGCAGCGAGGGCATCCGAAACGCTCAAGCCACCGTGGCCGCGTACTCGCCCGCTCAAGAGCCGCATCTGGTCCCTTGATGCGCGAACCGATAGCACAAGGAGCTTCCGTATGACCCAGCCTGATCTCGATCAACTATGTGTCAACACCCTGCGCGTTCTGGCGATGGAAGGGGTACAGAAGGCCAACTCCGGCCACCCCGGCATGCCCATGGGTATGGCCGATGTCGCCTACACGCTCTGGAACTGCTATCTCAGGGCCAGCCCGAACGATCCCCTGTGGCCCAACCGGGACCGGTTCATCCTCTCTGCCGGACACGGCTCGATGTTGCTCTACAGCCTCCTCTACCTCACGGGCTACCCAATGACGCTGGAGGATCTCAAGCAGTTCCGCCAGTTTGGGAGCAAGACACCCGGACACCCCGAGTATGAGCCCGAGCTTGGCGTAGAGACCACCACGGGACCGTTGGGGCAGGGATTCTCCAACGGCGTGGGTATGGCGATAGCCGCCAAGCATCTGGCTGCGCGCTTCAACAAGCCCGGCTACGCCATCTTCGATCACATCATCTACGCCATCGTCTCCGACGGTGAGATGATGGAGGGGGCTTCTCACGAGACGGCTTCTCTGGCCGGTCACCTGGGACTGGACAACCTGATCTATCTCTACGATGACAACGAGATCTCCATCGAGGGCTCAACGGACCTGGCCTTCACGGAGGACGTGCCTGCGCGTTTCCGCGCCTATGATTGGCACGTGCAAGAAGTGGATGGGCACGATCGCCAGGCCGTCGCGAGTGCCATCGAGACGGCTCGGGAAGCAGCAGGGCGACCTCACCTTGTCATCTGCCACACTCACATTGCCTTCGGTAGCCCGAATCTGCAGGATGACGCACACGCGCACGGGGCTCCGTTGGGCGAGGAGGAGATAGATCTCACGAAGGAGGCCCTCGGCTGGCCACATACGGAGTCCTTCTACGTCCCGGAGCAGGTACTAGCCCAGTACCGCTCGCTTGCCACACGCGGGTCCGAGGCACAGGCGGCCTGGAATGATCTCGTTGCGCGCTATACGGGGGCCTTCCCCGAAGATGGTGCCGAGCTCCAGCGGCTGCTGGCCAGTCAACTACCGGCGAACTGGGCCGATGCCTTGCCAGCATTCGAGCCGGGCGATGGCCCCCTTGCCACACGAGCAGCTTCGGGCACAATCCTCAACGCTCTCGCACCCGTGATCCCGGAACTCATCGGCGGATCGGCCGATCTTGAACCGTCCAACAAGACCTTCCTCAACGGCTATCCAGCTTACCAGAAGGACATGCCCGAGGGCCGCAACTTCCACTTCGGCGTTCGCGAGTTGGGCATGGGTGGCCTGCTCAACGGCATGGCGACGTATCCGGGATTGCGCGTCTATGGCGGCACGTTTATGGTCTTCTCGGACTTCATGCGCCCAACCGTACGGCTGGCGGCCATGATGAAACTCCCTGTCATCTACGTGTGGACCCACGACTCGATCTTTGTCGGCGAAGACGGCCCCACGCACGAACCCATCGAACAGGTCATGTCCCTACGCTTGATCCCGGGAATGACCGTCATCCGCCCAGCGGACGCCAACGAAACCGCAGCGGCGTATGAGGCCGCGCTACTGAAGCGGGACGGTCCCGTGGGACTGTCGCTGACGCGACAGAAGTTGCCCATCATCACCACACCCGAAGCGGCAGCCGACGGCGTTGCCCGTGGCGGCTATGTGCTCAGCGATTCCCCACTTGACGCGATGGACCTCATCGTGATCGCGACGGGCTCTGAGGTCTCCCTTGCCCTGGAAGCCCAGACGCAACTCGCAGCGGACGGCATTGGCGCCCGCGTCGTCAGCCTGCCTTCGTGGGAGCTGTTCGAGGCCCAGCCGGCCGACTACAGAGAGAGCGTCCTGCCAAGGGTGATCACAAAGCGCCTCTCCGTTGAGGCGGGCGTCACGACCGGTTGGCAGCGCTACGTCGGCCTGGACGGGGCAAGTGTCGGCGTCGACCGGTTTGGGGCGTCAGGGCCCTATGAGGTCCTGGCCGACGCCTACGGCCTGACGGCAGCGAACGTCGTCGCCAGGGCGAAGGAACTGCTCAGCGCGTAGGAACGGGGCCGCAACGGCACAAAACAGCCGGCGGGAAAGGAGCAATCCGTGACCAAGATAGATTTCAAGCGCGAGCTCAAGGAGTTGTACAGACCCTCGGCCAAGACCTTCTCCATCGTCGACGTGCCCGAGATGTCATTCCTGATGATCGACGGGCACGGCGACCCCAACACCAGCCCACGGTATCGGGCTGTAGTGGAGGCGCTCTACGGCCTCGCCTATGCCGTGAAGTTCCTCCTCAAGCAAGACGATAGCTCACCAGACTACGTAGTTCCCCCGCTCGAAGGCCTCTGGTGGACATCGGATATGGCCACCTTTAGCCTGGACAACAAGGATGCCTGGGATTGGACGATGATGGTGATGCAGCCTGCCTGGGCCACAGCGGAGGTCGTGGAAGCGGGCAGACAGCGCGCGGCGGTGAAGAGAGGCGCTTCACCCACCCTCGGTGAGGTACGCCTGGCCCCCTACCACGAGGGACTCTCCATACAGATTCTCTACACAGGACCTTACGATGACGAGGCCCGGACCATTGCCAGGATGCACGCTCACGCTGTGGAGCAAGGCTTCAGACTGGCTGGCAAGCACCACGAGATCTACTTGAGCGATCCGCGCCGCACAGCGCCCGAGAAGTTGAAGACCGTGATCCGCCAGCCGATAAGCTAGCTCAACGCTGCATCCGCATCGTGGACGCGACAGCGGCGATCCGGGGGCACATTGAGCAGGAGGGTCGCGTTACCTCCGACAGCCCGTAGTAGATGTCCCGCAGTTCTGACAGCGAGGGAGGTTTCCTGCCCTGACAGACGCCCAGGCCGGCTTCGCTGATTGGACTCTGAGCCGCAACTTGTCACCATACACTTCTCATACCTTGCGATATTGACACATCTCGTAGAAAGTCTTACAATAGCGGTACGGCTTGTCGGTCAACTCAACGACACAGATTCTGAGGTTTTCCGCCTCATGATCTGCACTCAGCAGGTGATCAGCCATCATCTTGCACGTTGACCAAGTCAAGAACTCTACATTGGGGGGGGTAGCAACTGATGGCTCAGCGAGAAGGAAGGGCAGCAAAGCATAGCTGCAGCGATGGGACACTCTCGGAACAAGGTCAGGAGCTTGTGGAGTTCGCCCTGATTCTCCCCCTGCTCTTGCTCTTGCTACTGGGCATCATTGAGTTTGGCATCGCCGTCTTCCACTACAACTCCATCGCCAACGTCAGCCGCGAGGTCGCACGCTTCGGTGTAGTTCATCCCAAGACAGATGACCTGAACGAGTTTGTCTTTACCGACCCAACCGAGACAGAGTACACCGAGGAGATCCGACGCTGGACCCGCGGCCTGATCAGCGATACCGAGACCCTATCCATCACCTACGCGCTCAACGACCCGGGAAGTTTCCTCTCCAACACCGTTCAGGTGACCGTGACGTACAAGCATGGGTTTATCACCGGTCCGGTGATTCTCTCCCTGGGAGGGCTTTCCACCTTGGACCTGCGCGCCGTCAGCACGATGAACACCGAAAGACCGATCGAGGAGTGACCGAGCCTGAACGCCACTGGCAGCAAGGAGGATACAGATGGGACGTTTGCGTGGGTTTCTGTGGCTGATTGCCGGCGTCGTAGTCGCCGTGTTGGCCGGTGCTGTCGCCTTCATCGCACTCTCGCGGGCAACGGCTGAGCAAGCCGCAACAACAGAACTCCTGACCCCGCAGGAAAGCGTTGTTGTGGCCTCTCGCCGCGTCGACGTGCACGGAATCCTGACCGAGGCGAATCTTGAGATCCGCGAGGTCCCCGTGGACACCGTGCCGGAGGGCGCGGTCGAGGACATCGACAGGGTCCTGGGCAAGATCACGTTGGTTGAGCTCTACCCCGGCGAGGTCATCCTGGCACAGCGGCTGCTCGACCCCAATGTCGTGGCGCCCAATGGTCGTCTCGCGCTGGTGTTGGCAGAGGATGAAGTCCTGATGGCCTTTCCCGCTGGCGATCTTCTGAGCCAAGTGGACGTGCTCAAACCGGGTGATCACGTGGATTTCTTCTTCACCTATGAACTGCCCATCGATCGAGACACCGGATTCCTGCCTGTCATCAGTCCCGCGGAGGGCCTTGTCACCGGAGGAGCGGCTGAGGACGAAGAGACAGAGACGTTCACGTTTGATCTTATGCAGAACGTGTCCATTGCCGCGCTGGTGCGATCGGTCAATGAAGAGGGCGAGGAGGTAGGTGCTCCGCGCGCTTTGCTGCTGGCCATCAATCCTCAGGACGCCTTGGTCCTGAAGTACATGAAGGATGCAGGCGCCAACATCGACCTGGTCCTGCGTGCACCTGGCGCCGAGGGTGAGTTCGAAGTGGAACCGGTTGATCTTGACTACATCATCAACGGCTACATCACCCCTCAGGAGGGGCTACCGTAGAAACGTGTTGTGACGTGAGGTCCCGTGTTGTACGGGCAACTCTCACCGGCAGTTGTCGTGCGACATAGAATCATTGGGAAGGAACCACCCTTGTCTAGCCTATCACAGAGTCAGATACTACGAATACTGCTGGTCAGCACGCAGACCGCGGTTGAGGAAGAAGTAAGCCGCAACCTCGAAGCCGGCATGAGCCGCGCGTACCGGCTGCATTGGATCGCGGAGCCGCACCTGGCCTTTGTGCGCGCACAGGATCTGCTGCCACACGTCATCATCGTCGATGACGACCTTGACGGTGTAGACCCCATACCGATCATCCGCAGGCTCGCTGCATCCGTATCGAATTCCGCGATTCTCTTCCTGGTGGATCAGGAACAAGCTAACGAAGCCAGCCAGGCGGTGCTTGTCGGCGCAAGAAGCTTCATCACCAAGCCAATCCAGAGTGAGATGCTGATGATGACACTTCACCAGGTCTTGGCCTGGCAGCGGGTCGCTCCTGTGGAGCCGCGCAGTGTCGAGGGCTTGGGCGGGCGAATAATCTTTTTCTGTGCCCCCAAGGGGGGCACAGGACGCACAACCTTGGCAATCAATACAGCGATCAGTCTGCACCAGATGGACCATAGCCCCGTTGTGCTCGTTGATGCGGACTTCGCAGCACCGGCGCTCGATGTTGCTCTCAACCTTGACCAGGAACGCAATGTGGGGGACCTGATTCCGCGGTTGACACGGCTCGACGAGATGCTCATCGAG
>CBFCZM010000075.1:0-9632 GCA_965602565.1 uncultured Anaerolineae bacterium | reverse complement strand
ACCTCACCACCCTGGAATTCGAGGTCCTGCACGCCCTGGCGCGCCAGGCCCGCCACGTGCTCAGCCGGGAGCAGCTCCTGGAACAGGTCTGGGGCTATGAGTACCTCGGCGATCAGCGTGTGGTGGATGCCGTGATCAAGCGACTGCGCGCCAAGCTGCGCGACGCCGCCCCCGATCGCGAACTGGTCGTCACGGTTCGCGGCGTGGGCTATAAGCTGGAGGCGTAGCCATGCGCCGCAGCCTGCGTCTCAAACTGGTTCTGAGCCAACTCAGCCTGATCGTGCTGGCGATGGGACTGGGAGGCCTGCTGCTGCTCACCTCGCTGGAGCGCTACTTCCTGGAGACGACCGAGGAGAGCCTGGTCGCACAGGCCCGCATCACGGCACAGACCCTGATCCCCGGCGCGATGATGGCCGGCCCGCCGGTGGAGACACAGAGCCCGCTGGCGAACACGCTCCAGCAGCGCCAGACCAGCAATCTCGCGCTACAAACCGAGAACCTGGCCCTCCCCGGCGACGCAGTCACGCCAAGTGACCTGGATCTTAGCTATCTCGCGGACACATCCCTGCGGCTCGGTACCCAACTCGAGACGCGGATTCGGGTCCTCGACGCTGCCGGTATCGTGCTGGTTGACTCGGCGGCATCATTGGAGGCCGCAGAGTCAACGCAGGGGCTTGATCTGCGAGACGACCCACTGGTCACGCAGGCGCTCCAGGGCGAGTACGCGAGTCAGGCCATAGAGGATCGGTGGGAACCCGTGATGGCTGTCGCGATGCCGGCGATGGTCGACGGTGAGCTGGTCGGCGTCGTCTACCTGACGCAGCCGCTGCGCGACGTCGATGCCGTACTGGGCGATCTGCGGGGCCGGTGGGCGTGGTCCACAGCTATCGCCCTGGCCCTCTCCGGCATCGCGGGCCTGCTGCTGGCGCGGGCGATCACACGCCCCCTACAGCAACTGACAAGCGCGGCGGGCGCCGTCGCTCAGGGCAGGTTTGACGAGCTGGTCCCGGTGCGCTCGTCAGACGAACTGGGGCGACTGAGCCGGGCCTTCAATGACATGGTCAGCCGGTTGCGCGCCGCGCGTTTGATGCAGACGACCTTTGTTGCCAACGTCTCACACGAGCTGCGCACGCCGCTGACAGCCATCAAAGGCATGATCGAGACGCTGCGAGACGGCGCTATCGACGACGTCTCGGCCCGTGACCGGTTTCTTGAGACGGTGGAGACCGAGACCAACCGGCTGATCCGGCTCGTCAACGACCTATTGGTCCTCACCCGCGTCGACGCGGAGGCGCTCAATCTCAGTCGCGAGCCCCTGGACCTCGCGGAGTTGGCTCGCGCGACGATGGCACAGCTCACCCCGAAGGCCAAGGTCAAGAAACTCACGCTGCGGCTGGATGCCACACCGGCAGCGCCCCTGGCCTGGGCCGATCGCGACCGCATCGCCCAGGTGCTGGTGAACCTGCTGGACAACGCCATCAAGTACTCGCACCAGAAGGGCACGGTGAGGGTCTCTGTCGCGCCTGACGCAGCCGGCAGATCGGTACTGGTGCAGGTTACCGACCACGGTATCGGCATCCCCGTAGAGGATCTGCCGCACATCGGCCAGCGCTTCTACCGCGCAGACAAGGCCCGTGCGCGAGATCACATGCGATCCCGCGGCGCCCAAAGCGGGAGCGGCCTGGGGCTCTCGATCGCAGCAGCCCTCATCGAGGCCCACGGTGGCCGCCTGTGGGTCGAGAGCCAGAAGGGCACCGGCACCACTGCCAGCTTCACCCTCCCTGCAGAGTAGGAACAGAAACCACGAATCTCACGAATCCTCACTGATCCTTGCTCTCTCCCCCTTGTCCGATGTTCCCTATCCCTTGTCCCAACATCATCGCGCCGCTGTCACAGATCTGTCATCTTCGCCTGGTACAACTGGGAGTGTAGCTATAGACCCCTTCCAACAGGCGAAAGGAGATAGGTATGACACGCACAACGAAAGGGTTCATTGCTTTGCTGGCTCTGCTGATCACACTCTTGCCCAAGACGGTTCTGGCCGATGGTATGGTGATCCCGCTTGAGGCGGACACGGACTATCTGGTCGTGCGCCACCACACGGTGACCGTCAACATCGAGGATACGCACGCCACCACGCACGTGGATCAAGCATTCTATAATCCGCATCCCTTCGACGTCACCGCCCATTATCTCTTCCCCGTGCCGCCGGATGCGATGGTGACAGGCTTCACGGCGACCCTGGATGGGGTAGCCCAAACCGTCACGCGACAGAACGCGGCGACAACCAACGCGATGCTCTACGATCTCATCGCTACCCGCCACGACCCGTCCCTATTCCAGTATGCCGACTGGGAAACGCTGGTCTTCGAGATCACGGTACCCGCCGGCAACACCCGCACCATGAAACTGGACTACGACGAGGTGCTCGCGCCCGCAGGGGGGATGGCCCATTACCGCTACATCCTGAGCACCGAGCGCTACACGTCCGATCTGCTGGAGGAAGTCTCCGTCACCGTGAACCTGTCGTCGTCCAAAGGACTGGGCACGGTCTACTCCTCCTCTCATCAGGTCATCGTAGAGCACGCCGACCAGGGTCGGGCAACGGTCACGTGGAAAGCGGAGTACGTCCGGCCCACGGAGGACTTCCACCTCTTCTTCTCCCCGGCCGAAGGGGGATTCGGAAGCGGCTTGCTGACCGGACGCCAACCGGGGCTTGGTGCGGGATCCCGGGATCATTTCCTCTTCCTCTTCGCACCCGAGGCGATCGTGGCTGAGAGCACCGCCTTGCCAAAGGACATCGTCTTCGTCATCGACCGCTCCGGCAGCATGAGCGGGGAGAAGATCGTCCAGGCACGGGACGCCCTGACCTTCATCCTGGATCAGCTCAACGTCAATGATCGCTTTTCCATCGTCGGGTTCGACGACCGGCTAGACGTCTTCGCCAGCAAGCTCCAGCCTGTCGATGCGCACACCCGGCGTGAGGGCCAGCGCTTCGTCGCCGGCCTCACTGCCCGCGACAGCACCGACCTCGACGCCGCACTGGAGCGCAGCCTGGAGATCTTGCGAGACAGCCGATCCCGAACCGGAGCCACCCGTCTCGTCGTCTTCCTCACCGATGGTCTGCCCACCGCCGGCGTCGCTGACCCCGTTGCCATCGCGGAGCGCGCCCGGCGCAACAATGACCGCGTCGAGGCACGGCTCCACGTCTTCGGCGTCGGCTACGACGTCAACACCCACCTGCTCGATCGGCTGGCAGCCGAGAACGGGGGCTCGGTCACCTACGTGCAGCCCGGCGAGAACCTGGAGTTGGTGTTGACCGACTTCTACCGCCGTATCGCACGTCCTGTTCTCACCGACGTTCGGATCACCTTTGACGGAATGCAGGGGAGTGATCTCCACCCCGACACACTGCCGGATATGTTTGAGGGCTCCAGCCTGTTGCTGGCCGGACGCTTCCGGCCTACGGCCAATAACGGCACCGTGACCATCCACGTCAGCGGACGCGCCGGCGAAGAGGCACGCACCTTCACCTACACCTTCGATCTGGCCCAGGTCGGCGACCACGCCTTCGTCCCACAGCTATGGGCCACGCGCCAGATCGGCCAACTGCTCAACCTGGTCCGCGTAGAGGGCGAGACGGATGCGCTGGTTGACCAGATACGCGACCTGGGCCTGACCTACGGTCTGGTCACGCCCTACACCACCTTCGTTATCGCCGCGCAGAGCGGGGGCGCAGCCTCGGCCGAGAATATGGCCCTCTACAGCAATCAGAGCGACCTGAACCGCGCCTCCGGGCAGACAACAATCCAGGCGCGGGTCCAGAACCAGAGCTATCAGCAAGCTGATCAGGCGGCGATGGCCAGCGGCGCCAACGTCACCAAGAGCGGCTACCAGAACCTGGCCCAGGTGAGCCGGCAGCACATCGATCTCAGGTTGCTGCAGAACCGGGAGGCGCTCGAGGGTCCTATCAGCGAGGCGTGGATCAGCGACAACATCAAGATTGACCGCACCATCGACTTCGGCTCCGATGCCTACTTCGAGTTGGCGAAGGATCCTGTCGCACAGAGCTTCCTTCAGGGTGGCAACAACGTGCTCTTCCAGCTCAACAGCGAGGTCGTCCAGGTCATCGATGAGGACGCCCCTGAGGATTCCTTCGAACTATCGCAGTTGCCGCAGGGAGACCCGTCAGGCAACGCACAACAACCACTGCCAAACAACTGGGGGCCGGCTCCACAGATCCGACCCGGCGCACCCGACGAATCAGTTTGGAAGCTTCTGGTCAGAATCGCTCAGATAGCAAAGATCATCGTACAGAAGGTGGAAGCCGTCGTCCGCAGCCTGAGCCGGTAGACGCACATCAACCGGGACACAGCGATCCGGGATCCCAGACGGTACGGGATTCCGGATCGCTGTTTGCCCAGCGCGCTCACGTCCACAGTCAGGTCCGGCAGCGCATGTCGTGCTGAATGTGGCCACAGCGACACTGCGTGGCGCAGCGCAGACCGCCAAGAGCTTGGGCGTGCACCTACGTGCGAGAATGAGGCGACCTGACCACAAACAGCATGCTATAATGAGAACGGGGGGCATACCGTAATCTCATGAGACCCACAAGGTTGTGCTGCATACCGCACACCCAGGCCAACCGTGTCGGAGCATTTTTGGTCTCACAGGGCGTCCTCTAGCGGTAATGAGAGCGATCTGTTCTTCACTTAGGAATCACAGCCGGCTTGCGGCAACCCATACGGAGGGAACTATGAGAATCAGGCTTTCGGGAGCCCGAGTAGGGCTCATACTTCTGATAGCAGTACTGGTAACTCAGTGTGGCCTACTGCCAACCGAGACGCCCTCCCAGCCATCCCCGTCTGAAAAGACAAAGGCGACAGCCACACCTGCCCTGGCAGCAGCGGAGCCCACGTCGACTGCCGCACCAGTTGTACAGCCGTCCCCCACAATGCTGCCGGATACTTCTCTGCAGGCGATTCCGAAGCCGGTCTTCGCGGTCTTCCGTGAGCCCAAGATCGATACAGTGCCCAGCTTGGCAATGGAACCCGTTGCGCCCGATCTGGAGAACGTCACGGTGCCCTTTGCGCTCTCCGAGACGCAACTGGCACGACTGGCAGCCGACGGTTTTGTCGTGAGTCCCGGCGCAGACAGAGAGTTCTTCACACTCTACGAGAAGGCGCGCTACAGCAATGTGCCGATCTTCATCACCTCGGACTCCCTACTGCATATCTACCATTTGCTCTTCAACAAGGTCCTGCGTACTGCCGAGACGGCGTACTTCATTCCCTTACTGCGAGAGCTGAACGCTGCAGTGTTGACGGAGGCGGATGCGAACTACCAGGCCTTGCGTGACACTGCGTGGGAAGACGCAGCGCGGCGCACGGCAGCCTTTGTCGCCGTCGCCGGGCGGCTGGCAGATCCTGACTTTGTGATCCCACCCTATGTGCGCGATCTCACTGAGGCGGAGCTGACCAACATCGAAAGCGCCTCTGGGTTTCTGCCCTCGCCCATCTTCCCCGGCCTGGCCTACGGAGAGGACTACACGCAATATATCCCGCGCGGCCACTACACCCGCAGCGATGACCTCAAAGCCTACTTCCGGAGCATGATGTGGTACGGTCGGATGACCTTCAGACTTACCACTAGTGATCCGGAGGTCGGGCGCGCGGAGACTCGAGCCGCGATTCTGCTGGTGCAGGCCTTGCGCTCTGCCATCGCCGGCGGACGTCCGGGGTTGGCGCTGTGGCAGGATCTCTATAGCCCGACGGTCTTCTTTGTAGGGCGCAGTGACGATCTGACCGTACTGCAGTACGGTGAAGTCATAGATGCGGTCTACGGCGAGAATGCCTCCGTGACCGATCTCGTCGACGAGGCGAAGCTGGACGCTTTCATCTCGCTGGCAGATCAGCTGCCGCCGCCCAAGATCCTGGGTATCGTGATCATGGATACCGACGACGAGGAAGCCACGACCAAGGGGTTGCGTTTTATGGGACAGCGTTTCGTCCCGGACGCATACATCTTCCGCCAGCTGATCTACCGCAACGTGAGTACCCAAGGGAATCGGCGTGGTCTGCCCAAGGGGTTGGATATCTTCGCGGCCATGGGCTCCGAACGCGCCTATGAGATCCTGGACGGCATGGGGGAAACCGCCTACGCTAACTATCCGGAACAGATGGCCGAGACTCAGCAATGGCTCTCCGGTCTGAGCGTTGAGGACTGGACCGAAACCCTCTACAACACCTGGCTGTACACCTTCTACCCCTTGCTTGAGGTACCCGGTGAGGGTTACCCGAGCTTTATGCAATCCCCGGCCTGGACCGACAAACAGCTCAATACGGTGCTCGGTAGCTGGGCTGAACTCAAACACGACACCATTCTCTATGCCAAGCAGGTCTATGCCGAACTGGGTGCCGGACCACCTCCGCCGCCCCCCTTGCCGCCCAGGGGCTACGTCGAACCCGTGCCGCATTTCTTCGCGCGCCTGGCGGCGCTCACGGCTATGACACTGGAGGGTCTCGAGGACCGGGGTATGCTCACCGAACAAGACGCGGACAGTCTCCAGAATCTGGAGAACCTTGCTTACGCGCTTCAGACGATGGCAGAGAAAGAACTCCGCGGCGAAGCACTCACCGACGAGGAATACGACCGCATCCGCTACTACGGTGGCGAGCTGGAACATCTGACGATGGCCGCCTCCGATGCCGAGGACGATGCCCCGGGACTGGGTAGTTTCATGGATGAGGAGCCCCAGGCAGCTGTGATCGCTGACGTCGCCACCGATCCCGGTGCACCGGATGGTCCTATCGTCCTGGAGGTCGCCGTCGGGCGGATCAACGAGATCCACGTGATCGTGCCCGTCATGGAAGCTGACGGCAGTGTCTCACTTCAGGTCGCCCTGGGTGGTGTCTTCTCCTACTACGAATTCCCCTGGCCCGCCGATGATCGGCTGACCGACGAGGCTTGGCGTCAGATGCTAGCAGAGAACACCGCGCCCCCACTGCCCGACTGGATCGAAACCTTCTACACCGAAGCCAGTGGTGACAGCGATGTGCAGAACGCCGTGCTGGCCTTCCAGAAATCGGTGACGTCGGCCTACTGGGAACAGCGGGAAACGTTCCGCGAGGAAGAGAGTGCGTTGGCCCAGTTCGGGCCTGAGATCCAGGAGTTGACAGCGGCGAACCGCTATGTAGGGCATCAGTTGGTGCGGACGCACTTCCGCTCCTTCGACCGGCAATCTCCCACACTGGCCGTGGTGACCGTGCGCGAGACGTGGCAGGACACACTCTATGAACGCCAGGGTGAATGGGCAGAATACAGCGATCCCGCTGCTGCTGAACGAGGCCCCTACGCGCTGGACGCTACCTATACCGTGGAGGCCGAGGTGCTGCCCTATGGCACGATCTGGCGCGTGACCCGTGCGGTCTACGCCAATACACCGCCGGCCTGGTGACCGCGAAGTCTGAAGCAGGACACGACGCAAGGATGCCTATGCCACAGCGCGCACAATGGCCTTGGCGCGTGCAATTGTGGCTCAGCCTGCTGGCCATCACAGCCTGTGTGGCTGGCAGGCCTCCCTCAAACAACATCGTGTGCTTCACCTGCACGGAGGTGACGTGTCAGCCTGCCGCTCCCGCCACCCGCGGTGAGCCCTCAGGCCAACGGACCGGAGCAGCGTCCGAAGCGCGGTTCATTTCAGGTGACATCGACCTGACCGGTGACGGTGTCCCGGAGGGTGTCGGTCGCGACGGGACACAGGTACGCATCGAACAGGACGGTGTCGAAGTATGGAGGACGCCACCGGACTGGGCTGTGGTCGATGTGGCCCTGGGAGATCCCAACGACGACGGGCGCGGAGAGCTGCTGCTAGCTTTCT
Source organism: uncultured Anaerolineae bacterium (assembly GCA_965602565.1). Taxonomy (GTDB): domain Bacteria; phylum Chloroflexota; class Anaerolineae; order B4-G1; family SLSP01; genus PWVB01. The sequence continues at coordinate 1,753 of CBFCZM010000075.1, read as the reverse complement.
GGCGAGAGGACAACGAGGGCATCCCACGGAGTCACCCTTTTATCATCGGCTACCGAGAGGGTACCTATCGGACCCTCTGGGGTGGCTCCGCCGTGCGCGATCCCATCCACGAGGTCGAGTTAGGTGATCTCGACGGCGATGACGTCCAGGAACTCGTGGTACTGGAGTCGTACGGCGAGGACAGCCGCGCCGTCACCGTATGGCGCTGGCACGGTTGGGGCTTCAGCCTCCAATGGCGCAGCGAGCCGGCCGCCTATAGCGACCTCGTGCTGGCCTACGGCGGCGATGGCCTACCGGCCAGCATCAGAGTAACCCGCATGCCGTAGCCCACCGCACTGTCGATATCCAGCGCACGGCCTACAACAGCCATCATCGTGCTGCGCAGTGCCAAGCACGTCTACAATCTCATCGCGCCCCTGGAGGCAGCCCTGGATGACCGCCTGGGGCAACGCGACCACAGCCCGAGCAGCCGGACCGTCATTCGACAGGAGAAGCCCCCCACGCCGATCAGATGATGTGTCTCTAGTCTGTGGACCGGAGGCATTCCGATGCCCACGGTCCCAGAGAATCTCTCAATACCGCCGCGGGCGCTTCGGATAGGTCTGGAACGGCGTGCGAGGCTCGTAGGTAACCCAGTCGCCTGTCTGGTCCAGCCGGGACAGGGACCGCAGCAGGTCAAACGTCACCCATCGAGATGCCTGCGGTGGTTCGATGTGCCATAGCCCGTACTTGCCCTGCAGCCCCTGCACAAACGTCACAATATCCGCCACCCGTGCATCGCTCAAGGTGGCACCGATGCGCCACGCCAGATCAAGGATCTGGCCCAGATCGAACCGTCCGTAATAGGTCATAAAGCCACGCGTTGGCGTGGCGCCGATCAGACGCGAGACCTCGTAGCCGAGCGAACTGGCCTCCCGCGTCTCACGGCCCAGGAGCAGATCGAGGGCACGCCGAGCCTCCAGCCCTGAGCGCCGCTCTAGGTGGTGTGCCAGACAGAGCAGAACCCCGGTCGTGTTCGACCGGCACCCCCAGCGAGAGTGCGGCATCTTGCGGTAGCCTGCGACGTAGCCGTAGGTGCCACCCCCGGCGATGCCGGTGGGCCACGTCCCATCCACAAGACGGCGCGCCAGCAACCACTGATACCCGCGCTCCGCGCGCGGATCGACGGCGTAGCCGCACATCGCCAAGGCACGGAGCGGCAGCGCGGTCTGGAGGGGCACCATCGAGTAACCCTCGTTGTCATCGGATTCCTGATAGCTGCGCGGCGGGCCCCAAGCACCATCAGCGCGCTGGCAGGAGAAGAGATACGCCGCCCCCCGCGCCACCGCAGGATGCTCGCGGCCAAACCCAAGATACCCTAACCGCATCAGCGCCAGCATCGTCATCCGCTGGGCATCGCCCTGCCAGGCCAGATCCCCACGGCGCCACGCCCCGTCCGCCTCCTGGGCGGCCAATAACGGCGCGACCAACGGATCGGCCTCCCGCAGGTCGACTAGTTCCCGCACTTCGGGGTCATCGCCGGGTCGCCCCAGCAGCTCACGGTGCACCAGCCACCGCAGGCAAGGCGATGGATCCGCGAGAAGAAGCGGGAGCCAGGTCATGGCATTCCTCCGAAGTCAAACATTTGCGGCACCGAGATCTCCATGTGTAGCGTCACGATTCACGATTCAGCTGCTCGCTTGCAGCGAGCTTGGGAATGCGCACGGATCTTGTCTAGAGTACCTGAATCGTGAATGGTGAATCGTGAGAAACC